>JAKSBY010000791.1 GCA_022360855.1 Sphingomonadales bacterium
GCCGTCCATCTTGCCGAGATCCATGACGTCCGGGATAAAGCCGGCGCCGATGCCCTGGATTGGGTGTGGGCCCGGATCGCCGCCGGAGAGGACCGGCGATAAGGTCGGCTCCACCGCATAGACCTTCAGATCGGGCCATGTGTCCCGGCATATCTCGGCGCAGGCGGTGATGTGGCCGCCGGTGCCGACGCCGGTGATCATCACGTCGATACCCTCGGGGAAGTCGGCGATGATCTCCCGGGCCGTGGTACGCCGGTGTACCTCCAGATTGGCCGGGTTCTTGAACTGCTGCGGCATCCAGGCGCCCTCGGTAGCGGCGATGATCTCCTGCGCCTTGGCGATGGCGCCGGACATGCCCTTCTCCTTGGGCGTCAGCACAAACTCGGCGCCATAGGCCAGCATGATGCGGCGGCGCTCGATGGACATGGATTCGGGCATCACCAGGATCAGCCGGTAGCCCTTGACGGCGGCGACGATGGCAAGCCCGATGCCGGTATTGCCCGAGGTCGGCTCGACGATGACGCCGCCCGGCTGCAAGTCGCCCGAAGCCTCGGCAGCCTCGATCATGGAGAGCGCGATGCGGTCCTTGATGCTGGCGCCGGGGTTGGCGCGCTCCTGCTTGATCCAGACCTCGTGCGTGTTGCCGAAAAGCTTGTTGACCCTGACATGCGGGGTGTTGCCGATGGTGTCCAGGATGGAGTCTGCGCGCATCGCTTCGGTCCTTTCTGCTGCCGGGGCGGAGCCGTCTTTAGGCGGCTCCCGGGTTTGAGTCCAGTACCTCTTTCAGGAAAAGTGTTTCAATTGTTACCTGGCTCCGGATGCCGCGGCCGGGCCCGCGCCCGCCAGGCTTCGCTCAGATCCTCCAAAGTCACGTCGATACATTCGACGGCCAGCCGGATCGCGGCAAAGCCGGAGAAGATCAGGGTCAAGGTGGCCGCGCCGTCGGCGCGCGGCTCGGCCTCGATGGCCAAGAGGTTCATCACGTGGCCCGCCTCGCGGGTCGGTACGTTCTGAACCGCGGCCTTGAGCACCCCTTCGATATGCAGGCCCGAGCGCACCCGGCTGCCGCGCCCGCGCCGGCCCGTCTCGGCCTCCCATCGGAACCGGTTGAACACCCCGGCAAGGCGCCGTTGGCGCGGCAGATAGGCGAGATCACCGACCTTGACCGCCGCATCCTGCAGCATTGCCGACAGGACGCCGATATCTTCTGCCGTTTGTGCCTTCAGCCTCAGCCGTTCGGCCATCGCCCCTCTGTCCCCGTCACTCCGGCGTCACTCCTTTGCTCGTGCAATATCCGCGCCGACGCCGCGCAGTTTCTCTTCCAGCCGTTCATACCCGCGATCCAGGTGGTACACGCGATGTATCACGGTTTCGCCTTCCGCCGCCAGACCCGCCAGCACCAGACTCATGGACGCTCTGAGGTCGGTGGCCATGACCGCCGCGCCGGTCAGCGCGCGGACGCCGCGGATCGTGGCCGAGGCGCCGGTCACTGTGATATCGGCGCCCATGCGGGCCAGCTCGGAGACATGCATGAAGCGGTTCTCGAAAATGGTCTCGGTGATCACGCTGGCGGAATCGGAGAGCGCCATCAGCGCCATGAGCTGCGCCTGCATGTCGGTTGGGAAGCCGGGATAGGGCTGGGTCGTGATGTCGACGCCGCGGGTGGCGCTGTCGCCGCGGACATGCAGGCCCGCCGGCAACTCGCTTGTCTCGGCCCCTGCCTCCTCTAACGCCGCGATGGTCGCGCGCATCGTTTCCGGCTCGGCGCCGGCCAGGATCAGATCGCCACCGGTAATCGCAGCGGCCACGGCATAGGAGCCGGCCTCGATGCGGTCGGCGATAACGCGATGCCGGGCGCCCGAGAGCGTGTCCCTGCCCTCGATCTCGATGCGCTCGGTGCCGGCGCCGGAGATGCCGGCGCCCATCGCGGCGAGGCAGGCCGCTAGGTCCGAGATCTCGGGCTCGCGCGCCGCGTTCTCGATCACCGTCGTCCCGCGGGTCAGGCTGGCCGCCATCATCAGGTTTTCCGTCGCGCCGACGGATGCGAAAGGCAGCGGGACGACCGCGCCCTCAAGCCCGCCATTGGCGCGCGCCTCCACATAGCCTTCCGCGAGCTCGATCTCGGCACCGAGCGCCTTCAGCCCCTTGAGATGCAGATCGATCGGCCGGTTGCCGATGGCGCAGCCGCCGGGCAAAGAGACCCGGGCATGGCCGGCGCGCGCCAGAAGCGGCCCCAGAACCAGAATCGAGGCGCGCATCTTGCGTACAATGTCGTAAGGCGCCGTGGTGTCGGCAATGTTCTGGGCGTGCAGGGCGAGGCCATGCCCGGTCGTATCCACCCGGGCGCCGTGATGGCCGACGAGCCCGGCCATGGAACGGATATCGGCGAGCGCCGGCACGTTCGACAAGACCAACGGTTCGTCGGTCAGCAGCGCGGCCGCCATTAGCGGCAGGGTCGCGTTTTTGGCGCCCGAGATACCGACTTCGCCCTTAAGCGGCCGGCCGCCTTGAATGACGAGTTTGTCCATGCTGAGGTCCCTTCCAGAAAAGGCTCACGCATGGACCGGCATCAGGGCAGGGCCGGGGCGAATTGATGGTGGTGTCTTCATAGTTTGGGCAGGGTGACCCCTTTTTGCCCCATATATTTGCCGGCGCGCGCGGCATAGGAGACCTCGCAGGGCTCGTTCCCTTGGAAGAACAGGAACTGGCAGGCGCCCTCATTGGCGTAGACCTTGGCCGGCAGCGGGGTGGTGTTGGAGAACTCCAGGGTCACATGGCCCTCCCAGCCGGGCTCCAGGGGCGTCACGTTGACGATGATACCGCAGCGCGCATAGGTCGACTTGCCGAGGCAGACCACCAGCACGTCTTCGGGTACGCGAAAATATTCCACCGTAGTGGCCAGCGCAAAGGAGTTGGGTGGGATGATGCAGATGTCGGTTGTGCGGTCGACGAAGCTCTTGGGCGAGAAATCCTTGGGGTCGACGACGGCGGAATCGACATTGGTGAAGATCTTGAACTGCTGCGAGACGCGCGCGTCATAGCCGTAGGACGACAGCCCATAGGAGATATTGCCGTCGCGCACCTGGCCTTCCACGAAGGGCTCGATCATGCCTTCGTTCAGCGCTTTCTCGCGAATCCACCGGTCCGCCATGATCGCCATGGGCGCTTCTCCGCTCCGTGTCGGGGTTGGGTCTGTGTGAGCTGCGGTTTTAGGCGAGCGGGGGTCCGCTGCCAACCAAAATGAGTCAGCGCTTCTTCGCCGCCGTCTCCGCGCGCTGGCGGCCCTGCGCCTTGCGCCGCTTGAGGTTCTCGCGCAGCGCCTCGGCCAGGCGCTCCTTGCGCGCCTCGGATTTGGCTTTTTCGGAAGGCTTGCTGTTGTCGGCCATGCCGGCACTCTGCGCCCGCGGGCCGGCTGATGCAAGCCGCCTGCTAGCGTTCCGTAGCTGCCTGTACGATCGCCCGGTCGCGGCCGACGCGGGTCACCTGGGCCTTGCCCGATGTCGCAAGAAATTCCAACAGCGAGTCCGGATCGTCGGCGCTGAACACGCCTGAGATCGAGGTCAATGCCAGCGCGTCGTCGGCGACCACGATTTCCATGCGGTTATAGCGGTTGAACTCGTCGACGACCGCGCCCAGCGGGTCCGACCGAAAGATCAGCCTGCGCGTCCGCCAGGACAGCGCCTTCTCCAGATCGGCTTCCGTGTGGGCGGTGATGCGGCCGTCGCCGGATACAACCGCCTGATTGCCGGCGGCAACAATTACGGCCTCGGGGCTGCCGCCTTCCGGTCCGACGGCCCGGCTTAGGCCAGTGGTGCTGACCGCGACCCGCCCCTCGAGGACCGTGATCGTTGCCGCCCGGTGGTAGAGCCTGACGTTGAACTCGGTACCGCGCACCTCGACCAGCGTGTCGCCGGCATGGACCTTAAACGGCCGTTGTGCATCGCGCGCCACCTTGAAGACCGCTTCGCCGTCCAGAAGCGACGCGACGCGGGCAGCTCCGGAAAAATCGACCGCGACCCTGGAGCGGGTATTGAGATGGACGACCGAGCCGTCGTCGAGCGCAACGCTGCGCTGCTCGCCGACCGCGGTGGCGTAGACGCGCGCGTCTTTTCCCCAAAGACCGAGATCGAGAACCCCGGCAACGACCAATGCGCCCAAGGCCAGGACCAGGATCAGCGGGATCGCCGCAGCGACCCGGTTTTCCGACACGGAGCGCCAAAACCCGCGAAACGGATCCCCCCGCTTCCTTTCTCGCGTCATCAGCGGAATGACCTCCGGCGCCTTTTCGCTCAGGAGTTCGTCGATGGAGATCGACCGTTCGGGGTCGAGCGCGGCGCAGCCGGCAAGAACCGATGCGGCCACCAGCAATTCCTGAACATGCTGCGGGCTTTGGCAGAGCCAGGCGGCAAGTTCGCTCTTCTCCGCGCCCTGGAGATCATCGTCGTCCAACCGCACCGCCCAGTGGGCCGCTTCTTCAACAATAATCGGGTTCGGATCCGTCGTCGGTTTCATGGCCTTATCCGGTTTTCAACGCGGCGCGGCACTCGGCGACCGCCCGCGTCAGATATTTGCGGACCGTATGGACGGAGACGCCCAGCTTCTCGGCGATCTCGGTGTGCCCCATGCCGTCCCGCTTGCGCATCAGGAGAACCGCCCGGTAGAGCGGCGGCTGATCCTGCAGCACCCGGCCGAGATGGCGAAGCGTATCGCGCGATTCGAGGCTTCCTTCCAGCGAGACCGGCGCGGGCGCCGCGTCGATCTCGCGCTGAGGGTCGCCATCGAATGGTGCGCTGCGGCCTTCTTTCATCCGGAATTCGTAGACCAGGTTGGCGGCGATGCGGAACAGATAGGCCCGCGGATTGCGGATCAGGTCGCCCTTCTCGACCCGCAGCAGACGCAGATAGGCTTCCTGCGCCAGGTCCTGCACGTCGCTTTCGTTACCGAGCCGGCGCAAGAGATAGCCGAACAGCTCGCGATAGGACTCGTCTGCCAGACGGCCGACAAAGCCCTGGTCGCTGCGTTCGCGTGTCTTGGCGTCCTGCGTCATGCGCACCACCGGGCGGTGCCCGTTCGGGGCCCCTTTGTTACAGTAGAGTGAAATTTGCGCCGAAATAGGTATTTCCCGTACGCAGTTTAGCGGCGAGGCCGCTCTTACGAAATACAGTCGCCCACAATGACATGGGGCGGGCGGCACATTCCGCAAACAACCGTAAGAGGGAGGCAGGCGCGCCATGGCTCAACAACGAACAAAACCTCTATTGGCGGTAACCGCACTGGCTGTGGCACTTGGATTAACTTGCCCGGCGGGTGCCACGGAAGCGGGCGAGGCGTCCGGCCAGGAGCGAACCTATATCAGGATCGAGGCTTCGGAATTGGGCGATGCGCTCAACGAGCTTGCCCGGCAGCTCGGCGTGCAGATCGTGTTTTTTTCGGATGCGACCGAAGGCAAGGTCGCCAAGCCCATGGACGGGCGTTTCACCCCGATCGAGGCGATGGAGCGGCTGCTTCGGGATACGGCGTTGGAGTACCGGTTCCTCAACGATCAGACGATCGCCGTCTCGGCGCCGGAGAAGGCGTCCGGCGTCTCCTATATTCAAAACGACGCGCTGGCATCCGCACCGCGGCTGGCAGCGACCGAATCGGATGACCGGGCCGCTAGTCCGCAGGCCGGCGCCGGTGCCGAGGGCATGGAATCAAACAGCCTTTCGGGAACGCTCGAACGGATCACCGTGACGGCGCAAAAGCGGGCACAGGATCTGCAGGACGTGCCGGTCTCGATCACCGCGTTTTCCGGCGACAGCCTGGCGCGCCAGGGCATCGTCAGTCTGCGCGAGATCGCCCGATTCACGCCCGGATTCGCCGGCTCCACCTTCAACGAGACCGAGCCCATCTTCGCCGTGCGCGGCGCCACCAATACATTTTCGCAGGCCGGTGCCTCGAAGCCCGTCGGCGTCTTCCTCGACGACGTCTTTATCTCGCGCAACTCCGCATCGGCCTTCGAGCTGTTCGATCTGGAGCAGGTCGCCATCCTCAGGGGCCCGCAGGGCACGCTGTTTGGCCGCAACGTGACCGGCGGCGCCATCATGATCCAGACCAGCCGACCGGATCTCGACGAACTGTCGGCGAAATTCGAGGCCGGCTACGGCAATCTCGATGCCGTCACCCTCAGAGGCTCGGTCAACCTGCCGGCCAACGACCGCTTCGCGGCCAAAATCTCATCGACCTATCGCATGCGCGACGGCTACGGCCGCGATCGGCTGGCCGATCTGGAGCAGAACGACGTGGATACGTTCAACATCCGCGGCCGGTTCCTGGTTCAGCTCACCGACTCGCTGGATGCGCTGCTGACCGTCGACTACGCGGAGAACAGCAATAATGGCCGGACGCTCTCCACCACCATCCCGGCGAGCGCGGACGACGGCGACATCCGCACTTCCGAACACGGCATCGACCAGTTCTACGACCGCGAGATCTTCGGCGTCGCAGGCCACATCACCTGGGATCTCGAGGCCGGCAGCCTGGTCTCCATCTCCGCCTACCGCCGGGCGGACAGCATCGAGAACTTCGCCTTCAGCACCACCTCCTTCACCTTTCTGCCGCGGTTCAATCCGTTCTTCCCGTTCCAGCGTATCGGTCTGACCGCGGAGGAGCCAGAGACCTTTTCCCAAGAGCTCAGATGGGTCAGCCGCGAGGACCGACGCGTCCGCTATATCCTCGGCTTCTATTTCTTCGACGAGCAGATCTCGAAACAATCGACGGAAATCCGCTTCGGCGGCGCGACCGGCGATACGATCCGTGACCGCACCTTCGACCAGTCGGTGGATACGACCAGCGTGGCCGGCTATGCGGATGTGGAGATCGATGTGCTCGATGCGCTCCGACTCAATGTCGGCGGGCGTCTCACCAGGGAAGAAAAGCAGGTCCAGGTGGACTTCATCGACATGCTCAACCCGGCCGCGGACTTCCAATCCCCGGAATTTCAGGAGAGCTGGACCGAGTTCAACCCGCGCGCGGTCGTGACCTGGCGGCCGACCGACACCGCGTCGGTCTATTTCAGTTTCTCGGAGGGCTTCACCTCCGGCGGCTTCAACACCGAGGAGGATACGATCGACGTGATCGGCCGGCCGTTCGACCCTGAGACCCTGCGCGCCTTCGAGCTCGGCGCCAAGACCGAGTGGTTCGACCGCAAGCTGCGCGCCAACCTCTCCCTGTTTCGCCAGAAATATAACGACAAGCAGGAAGGCTTCCTCGATTCGGCCTTCAACTTCGTCATCGTCAACGCCGCCGAGGCAACCATCAAGGGCGTCGAGCTGGAGCTGAGCTGGTCGGTCAGCGAGGCGCTCGCGCTCTTCGGCAGCTACTCCTATCTGGACGCGGTCTATCAGGACTTTTTCATCCCGAGTTCGATGCAGGACCGCTCGGGCAATTTCCTGTCGACCGCGCCCGAGAACAGCTTCGCCGTCGGCATGGACTACCGGCAACCGGCCGGCAATGCGGGCGAGGTGTTCGGCACGGCGAGCTTTTCCTGGCAGGACGACTACTTCACCGGCTCGGAAAACCGCGATACCTTCCTGATCGATTCCTACGGCCTTCTCAACGCCAGCGCCGGGTTCGCGTTCGGCGACGGGCGCTGGAGCGTGACCGTTTGGGGAAAGAATCTGACCGACAAGGCGCATGTCCTGATCCGCTCCGACTTCGGCCCGATCATCGGCGTCGGCGAACATTTCGGCGCGCCGCGCACCTATGGCGTCTCGGTGACGGCGGAACTGTGAGCAGGAACCGCCGGATCTCGCGCCGGCGTCTGCTGGCCTACGCGGCCGGGCTTGCCGCTTCCCTGCAGGGGGCGGCACTCGGCCGCGCCAGACCGGTCGAGCGGCCGCGATTCCCGGACGACCCGTTCAAGCTCGGCGTCGCCTCAGGCGATCCGGTCCCCCTGGGCTTCGTCATCTGGACGCGGCTCGCGCCCCTCCC
>JAKSBY010000645.1 GCA_022360855.1 Sphingomonadales bacterium
CGATGCGGCGTTGACGTGAAGTTCGGTGAATTTGCCGTAGTAGTTCACCCGCGCCAATGCCCGCCAATTGGCCTCGCTGTGGGTTACGGTGAGATTGCCCCGCACATTGGGGTTATTGTCTTCGAGCTGGATGACCCGCGCTTCGCTCAAGAGCTCATCAGGGTCAGTGGGATCGAATGACGTCACGTCCGTCTCGGTCCAGTTGCCCGCCAGGTTGATCTCGGTACGGCCCGCATTGGAAAGATTGAGCGGCACGGTGAGGACCACATCGATTCCCTGCGTTGTAGAGGTGAAGTCGTTGGTAAAGAACCGGAACGTGCCGAGCCCGCTGGCCGCGAAGAAACCCTCGTCGATCAGGTCCTGGCGCTGCTGATCGGTGAGCGCCTGGCTCGCCGACTGGGTGATGCGGTCCTTCATCTTGATGTTGTAGTAGTCCACGGTCAGGCTGAACAGCGGGCCCTGATAAACAATGCCGGCGGTGAAGCTCTTGGAGGTTTCCGGCTGAAGCTGCTCGCCGCCCACCGCCATGGCGACCGGGCTCGTCGGCGGGATGACGCCGGATTCGATCAGGGCGCCACCCTCGCTGATCTCGGTCGTCAGCGCACTGAAATTCTGCTGGCCCGGGGTCGGCGCGTGAAAGCCGGTGGCATAGGTCGCGCGAACGCCGAATTCGTCGGTCAGTTGATAGAGGCCGGCAAACTTGTAGGTGGTCTTGCTGCCGAAATCGTTGAAGTCCTCGAACCTGACCGCCGCGCCGAGCAGCAGATCTTCGGTCACATCGGTCTCGAGATCGAGGTAGAAGGACTTGTTGTTGCGCTTGAAGCTGCCGGCAATCGACGGCGAAAAGCCGGGAAACGCCTCCTCGCCGATGAGGAAGCCCTGATTGGCCAAGACGCCCGCCTCGAAGGACTCCGGCGCGCCGGCAACGATCTCGAAGCGCTCGACATGCCATTCGAAGCCCGCGGCGATGTTGAGCGGTGAGAAAAAGATGTCCGTTTCCAAGGGATAGGTGACATCCAGATTGACGCTGCGTTCGTTCTGCACCCGGGAGCCGAGACGGTCGAACTCGGTAGGCGACAGCGCGCCCAGACTCGGGTTCAGGACATTGCTGATAAAGAAGGCGATCTCGTTGCGGCCGGCGCTGACGCTGACGTCATAAGTCAGGCCATTGTCAAGCTCGCCGCGCAGACCGAGGGCACCGCCGATATCGGTGATGTCGCTGCCGAACAGAGGTGTGTAGCCGCCCGGGAAGAATTCCAGCGCCGAGAAGCAGTTGGGGTCGGCAAAGATGGCCTGGAGCCGCGCGTCCGCATCCGGAGAGCCCACCGCGATGGGGTCGTTGACCACCCCGGTGCCGTCAAAGTCGATACCGCCGTCGCAGGTGATGCCGTCGTCCGGCGTCATATCGCCTATCAGAAAATTGCCGCCATCGTCATTATCGGTAAAAACGCCGAAGCGGCCCTCGGGGTTGCGGTAGAAGAAGTCGCTCTCGGTCTGGCGCTGCGCGTAGTTGCCGAAGGCATAGAACTCCGCGCTGTCGGCGGCCGGCACGGCTAGATTGATGAAGGTCTTCAGGTCGTCGCTGATCTTGGGCGTACCGAACCGGGTGGCCGGGTCCGGGACATCCGTATTGCCGGCGGCAATCAGAGCGGCGGCATCGCCGCGCTGAACCGCGCGCGTGGTCGCACCGCTTTCGCGGAACTCCGCACTTAGCCTGACAAAGCCGTCGCCGGCCAGCGGCAGACCCATCGTGGCCGCGAGTTGATAGCTGTCCCCGTCACCCTCATA
>JAKSBY010000033.1 GCA_022360855.1 Sphingomonadales bacterium
CGTTCGCTGAGCACATCCGCCTTCACATGGCTGCAGGCGTCGGTGGAATCGACCACGAAGCCGAGACTGATGCCGGCCTCCGGCAGTACGCCTTCGGCCGCCAGCAGGTCCAGAAGATCGGGCAGGGTGTCGAGATTGCGTCCGTCCACATTGACCCTGAAGTTGACCGGCAGCCCGGCTTCCAGGGCGCGGCCGCAATTGTCGACGATGCGGCGCCATGTGCCCCGGCCGCTGCGCAGGACGCGGCGCACGTCATGCACGTCGGGGAGGCCGTCGAGAGTGACCTGCACCACGTCCCAGTCGCCCAGCGCCTGAAGCCGGGCGATGATTTCTGGGGACAACAGATATCCGTTGGTCACCAGGTTTCGCGAGACTCCGATGTCCCGCGCGGCGGCGTAGTCGTTGGTGAAGCTCTGGACCCGCTCCAAACAGTCGGGGTTGAGCAGCGGCTCGCCGCCGAACCATGTGACGTTGACCGCTCTGACCCGCATCAGCTTGCGGCCGATGAAGCGGATCACATCCGCTTCGGTTTCCGGCGTCATGTATTCCTGGCGGTGGGTCTCGTAGCAATAGGTGCAGCGAAAATTGCACTGCATGGTCGGCGCGATGGTGAGCATCAGCCGGTCCGGATTGGCCCGTGCCTGGGTGCGGATGTCGCGCAGGAGCTCGCGTTCGTCCACATCCGCCGGCACCAGCATGCCGGCCTCGCTGAGCCGCTTCCTGAGCTTTGCCGGTAGCCGGGGTGCGGCGGCACCGGCGGTCTCGGCCCAGGGTTCGAGCCGACGATAATCGGCTTCATCCAACTCCAGCAGCGCGCCGGTAAAGACGTTATAGGCGAGGAACGTGCCGGGGACCGCCGACGGGGTCAGCGTCGTATAGCGCGACGCCACCGCGCCCGGTTGCGCGGACACTATGAGTCCGGGCGGTCGAGGCGCTCGATCACCTCATCGGCCAAGGGCAGAGCCCACTCCGGCAGCAGGCCTTTTTTCTTCGGCTCGCCCGGGTCGGGCACCTGGATGTATTTCTTGGGCTTGCAGCCGTTTTCCGGCGCCACGATGTAGCGCTTCTTCCGCCCGCAATTGCCGTCGTCCGGCGCCACCACGTAGCGCGTGCCCGAGCAATTGCCGGTGTCCGGGGCGACGACATAGCGGGTTCCGGAGCAGACCGCGGCCGAGTATTCGATGCCCGGCGTATCGGGCGGGGTGCCGCCCGAAGCGTCGGTCCGGGCCTGTTTCACCGCATGAGCGGTCGGTGTTTCCGGAATCCAGTCGGTACGTTTTCGGTCGGCCATCCCCCATCCTTCCTCTCTGGCAATGCGCTTAAAGCGAGAGAGAAATGCTAGTTTTTCTACGTGATTTTGTCAATTGTCTGTACTAC
>JAKSBY010000138.1 GCA_022360855.1 Sphingomonadales bacterium
AGGCCCGCCCGCGCCGATGGGGCAGGTGAGCCGGGCGATGGCGTCTTCTGCGAGGCCGTCTTCGCGGTAGCGCTTCTCGAAACGCGCCCGTTTTGTGGCCGAGCCGATAAGGCCGCAATAGAGGATGTCGTCGCGGGCCAGGAGCGCGGCGGTGACGTCGTAATCCTGGGCGTGGCTGTGGGTGAACACCAGATGCAGCGCGCCAGCGGGCGTTGCCCGTGCGAAGGCGGCCAGGTCTTCCACGCATTCGGTCTTGATGTTCTCCGCCACATCGCCGGGGAAGGCGTCGGCGCGGTCGTCGAGCCAGGTGACGTCGAACTCCAAGGTGCCCATGATCGGCGCAAGCGCATGGCCGGTATGCCCAGCGCCATACATGAAGAGCCTGGGCCGGTGCGGAAACGGCCGCTCGACGATATAGGCGGCCTCGGCGGAGCGGGCCCGGGCGCCGGTCAGGAGCGCGCCGGCCTTATCGAGCAGGACGACCGGCCCGTCCGGCGCCTCGAACGGCAGGTCGGCTTCGGCGATCTTGTCCACGACGCCGTCCGCGATGCGTGTGACGGTCCCAGTCGGCCGGCCGGCGTCCAGGTCGTCGATCCAGGGGCCGAGGCGCTCGACCAGGATCCGCACATAGCCGCCGCAGCACTGCGCCAGCAGGGGGCCGAGGGGGTAATCCTGGATCGCATAGCCTTCGCCGGCGGTGAGCAAGCGCCGCGCTTCCTTCACGGCCATGAATTCCAGATTGCCGCCGCCGATGGTGCCCCATTGCCTGGCCGGGCTGACGACCATTTTCGTCCCCGCGCCGCGCGGCGTCGATCCCTCGGCGATCAAAACCGTGATCAGCGCCGCCGGGCCCTCAGCCACCGCCGCTTTCGCATCATCGAGCCAGCCGGTCACGGGGCGGCCCTGACCGCGTCCACGGCAAACAGGATGCGCTCGGGCGTGGCCGGCGCGTCGAGGTCAGGGAAGGCCCGGTAATCGCCGGCGGCGATCACCGCGTCAGTCAGCGCCGAAAAGACCGAGATCGCCAGCATCAGCGGCGGCTCGCCCACGGCCTTGGAGCGGTAGATGGTGTCTTCGCGGTTTTTGCCTTTGTTCCAGATCTTCATGTTGAAGACCGGCGGCCGGTCGCTGGCCACGGGGATCTTGTAGGTCGACGGCGCGTGGGTCATGAGCCGGCCTTTGTCGTCGAACACCAGCTCCTCGGTGGTCAGCCAGCCCATGCCCTGGACGAAGCCGCCCTCGATCTGGCCCAAGTCGATCGCCGGGTTCAGCGATTGGCCGACATCGTGCAGGATATCCACGCGCAACACCCGGTTTTCGCCGGTGAGCGTGTCGATGACCACCTCGGAGACGGCGGCGCCATAGGCGAAATAGTAGAACGGCCGGCCGCGGTGCTTGGCGCGGTCGTAGTGGATCTTGGGGGTCTTATAAAAACCCGTGGCCGATAGCTGCACCCGCGCCAGATAGGCCTGCATGATCAGGTCGTCGAAGGCGACCGCCTCGCCCGCCACATGCACCTGGTTGTCGCGAAACGCGATCTTGTCCGGCGCGCACTGCCAGCGCTCGGCGGCGAAGTCAATGAGCCGTGCCTTGATGGCGCCGGCTGCCGCTTTCGCCGCCATGCCGTTGATGTCGGAGCCCGACGAGGCCGCCGTGGCCGAGGTGTTGGGCACCTTACCGGTGTTGGTGGCGGTCACCTTCACCCGGCCGATATCGATCTGGAACTCCTCGGCCACCACCTGCGCCACCTTGGTCATCAGCCCCTGGCCCATCTCGGTGCCGCCGTGGTTCAGATGCACGCTGCCGTCCGTATAGACGTGGACCAGCGCGCCCGCCTGATTGAGATGGGTGGTGGTAAACGAGATGCCGAATTTGACCGGGGTCAGCGCGATGCCTTTCTTGAGAACCGGGCTTTCGGCGTTGAAGTCGCGGACCGCGGCACGGCGCGCGCGATAGTCGGCGCTCTCGGCAAGCTCTTCCATGATCTCGCGGGCGACGTTGTCTTCGATCGTTTGGTGGTAGGGCGTGACGTCGCGCCCCGCGCCGCCATAGAGATTGGCGAGGCGGACATCCAGGGGATCCCTCCCCGTTTCGAAGGCGATGCGGTCCATCACCCGCTCGACCCCCATCATACCCTGGGGCCCGCCGAAGCCGCGAAAGGCGGTGTTGGAGGCCGTATGGGTCTTGAGCCGCTGGGAGCGGATGGTGGCGTTGGCCAGATAGTAGCAATTGTCCGAATGG
>JAKSBY010000668.1 GCA_022360855.1 Sphingomonadales bacterium
CGACCTGATCCAGCTTGCGGTGGCCGTGGACAGTATCCTGCAAATGCAGGCAAAGGCGGACACGGAGTATTTCGTGAATACCGTGGAACGGGAAGTTTCCGCTGACCAACAGGCTGCCATCGAAGCGGGAGTATTAAAGGCCTATCGCTGGCAGTACATCTTCTCCGGTGTGGAGATCGAGCGCTTCCAGAAGATCCTAGGCGCCATGGTCACCGAGGAACAGATGGGCCGCATCGTAGCGGCACTCGGAACCCTGCAATGAAATCCTGTTACATCAAGAACAGAAAGGGGTCCGCATGGACCCCTTTTTTGATTGCTCCGGTTTACTGCGGCCTGGCCGCCTACCTGATTTTCAACGGCTGACCCATTCGCCGTGGACCAGACATTGGCCAGTCGCCGTTAATTACGGGCATACAAGCATAGACTCGGCCCTATCGCTGGCGCTACATTAGGGCTTCCTGTTAACGGGAGCCTGATCATGAAGCACGCAACAACAAAGCTCATTGCCATACTGCTGTTCGCTCCGGCCCTGGGTCTGGCCCAGGACAAGGTAAGCATCGACGACTTCGCTTTTCTCACCGGATACTGGAAAGGCACCGGTCTGGGCGGTGAGGTGGAAGAGGTCTGGATGCCGCCGGTGGACGGACGTATGTTCGGCATCTTCAAACTGTCCGGCGATGGCGAGCTAAGCTTCACCGAGTACATGGAGATCACCCAACAGGAAGGTCAGTGGGTGGTGCGACTGAAGCACTTCAACCCGGACTTCAGCGGCTGGGAAGAAAAAGACGACCATGTGACTTTTCATCTCGATTCCGTCAGAGAAAACGAGGCTCTATTTGGCGGGCTCACCTACAAGGTCAGCAACGGCAATGAATTGGAAGTTACCGTGCGCCTGAATTATTCCGATGGCCGTACCGTGGTGGAACCGCTAAACTTTGTCCGGCAGTCGCTACAGGCAGCGGCTCGTTAACCAATTGACTAAAAGGAGAATGTGGTGAGCGAACAGCGCGTCAGGGAATTGATCGACGAACTGGTTTTGGAGCTGGCGAAAACCGAGGGTGTCGACGAACAAACCATGAACGATGCCCGCAAGTTGGCCACCGATATCGACGACCTGGTTAACCCGGAAGTGGACACTTCAGAGTACACGGTGCTGGATGATGCCATCGCCCTGGAAGCCAGCTTCGCCGCCACTCACCCGCTGGCGGAACGTATTATTCGCGAACTGATTAATAACCTCAGCCGAATAGGTATTTAGAGCGGTCAGCTATCTATTGCGGGCGCAGTTCGATGCATCTATCTACATCGGGCGCAATTCAATAGGGATCGAGTTCTCACGACCACCCACGAGGATTTCAATAAGCGAATCTCCCCATGTATATTTTTCCCGCATTAATCGATTCACGATGTCTTCCTTTTCCGGGCGGTCAACGGCACGATAACGTCGAGTTTCTCCCTGCCGGGTGACGCTTATTTCACGATTATTCTGCTGAATGCGTGAATACCACCCGGAACCGCCGGCGCCAACACGCAAATAGCCAAAGCCGCCATCATCAACGACCCACAATCGTGTAATCACCTCTTCCCCCTGCTCATCCAGGGTAATGAGTTCCACCACTTCCACTCTTTCCGAGGCGGCGATCTGCAAGCCCATTAATAACACCAGCAGGCCAAACAACACGCCCACAATCCAGAGAATCGCCTTCTTTACTCTATTTGCGTTCATTGGCCATCTTCCCCGCAGCAAGCACAGTGTCACTATAGCACCGTATACGCTTTGAAGTGATCCCGTCGGAAGGTGGATATTCGGCCCGGATTTCGCTAACTTGCAGGGAAGTACGAACCCTGGGGGGCCCATGAAAACTACAATCAGATTCTCACTATTATTCATCAGCGCAGCCATGCTTGCCGCCTGTGGCGAGTCCGAACCTCCCGCTCCGGAGATCAGCTATGAGGAAACCCTGCAGACTCAGTTAATCCAGGCTCAACCGGGGGACGTCATCGAGATTCCCGCCGGCGTGCATGAAATTACCCGCAGTCTGTCACTCACCGTCCCTAACGTTACCATTCGCGGCGCCGGCATTAACGAATCCGTCCTGTCATTCCGCAACCAGCAACAGGGTGCGGAGGGTCTACTGGTCACGGCAGACGACTTCGTGATCCAGGACCTGGCCATCGAGGACACCATCGGTGACGCTCTGAAAATTAACGAGAGCAACAACGTCACCATTCGCCGGGTACGCACCGAGTGGACCAACGGGCCCGACCCGGAAAACGGCGCCTACGGCATTTACCCGGTGCAATCACGCAACGTACTGATCGATGAATCGGTTGCCATTGGCGCCGCCGACGCCGGCATTTATGTCGGCCAGTCCAGTCGCATCATCGTGCGCAACTCTCGTGCCGAGTACAACGTCGCCGGCATCGAGATCGAGAATTCCACCTTCGCCGACGTGTATGACAACGTGGCCAGGAATAATACCGGCGGCATCCTGGTTTTCGACCTGCCGAACCTGGAGGTGCAGGGCGGCCAGTCAACTCGCGTGTATAACAACTCCATCTATGAAAACAATACACAGAACTTCGCGCCGCCAGGCGCAATCGTCGGTAACGTGCCCGCGGGTACCGGTCTGATCATCCTGGCCAACGACAACATTGAGGCTTTTGGCAACGACTTCAGCGATAACGATAACGTGCACGTCATGATCTACTCCTTCACCCTGGGCGGCCGCAGTTACGATGATCCAAACTACGATCCTTATCCGGAGCAGATCTACCTGTATGACAACAGTTACGAGGGTGGCGGCACGGTACCGGCACATCCCTTGCTGGCCGAATGGCATGCCCAGACCGGCGAGAACTCACCGGATATCGTTTGGGGTGGTTTGATGAAGGAAGGGGCCAGCATCGAGAACCTGGTCTGTCTCGGTGATAACCCGGACGTAACCTTTATGAATCTCAACGGCGGCAGCGATCCGGCACAGGTCAGCACAGACCTGGCTCCACATACCTGCACCCTGCCGAGCCTGCCCGAAGTCACCCTGGGTGGACTGGGCGACGACTAGGATTACGCGGCCGATTCCAGGTCGCGTTTTAGTTTGCTCAGAAAACTCGCCGAGGGCTGGGCATAGGCCTTGATCCAGCGTTCATGGAAACGCTGGATCGGGGCAACGTCCAGGTAGTTCCAGCGCTGCCTGCCCTCCTTGTGGGTAATAACCAACCCTGCGTTTTCCAACACGCCCAGGTGCTGCATCACCGTACAGCGGTTCAGCCAGGGCAACCCACGGCAAATCATCCCCGTGGTTTGGGGCTCCTCCCGTAACAGGTCCAGGATCTGGCGGCGATCACCATTAGCCATGGCCTTGATAACCGCCTCGTCTTCCAAATCCTGTTTTGCTTGTTTCGGACGCTTGACCATTGGAAAAACATGTTATATTTTTATAACGTATTTTACAAGAGCAAGATGCAGGAGGAGGTGTGATGAACAGAAATTTCAGGATAAGGACCCGGATATCGAAACCGGTGGCGGAGGTATTCAACGCGGTGGCTTCAAAGGAATACATGGAAAAGTACTTCACCGACCGCATGTCCAGTGATCTGGCCGAGGGTGAGCAGGTCATCTGGAACTGGGAAGAATATGGCGACCATCCGGTGACGGTAAAAACGATTAAACCAAACAGTCTTATTGTGCTGGAGCTGAATTCCCAGGAATGGGGCAAGACCGTAAGCGATTCCTACCCGGTCACGGTTACCATGGAGTTTGAAGTCCTGGATGAAGGCAGCACCATGCTAAGCATTAGCGAGAGCGGCTGGAAGATCGAAGAGGAAGAAGGCCTCGCAGGATCCTATGACAACTGCGGTGGTTGGCAGCATATGGCCATGTGCATGAAAGCCTATCTGGAATACGGCATCGACTTGCGCAAATAAAAAACGGAGCGCACATGGTGTCAAGCTCAGGTGTCAGGCTCGCGAGCCTGACACCTGAGCTTGACACTTATCGATAGTTATTCAAATAAGCCTTCGTAGCTGTGGGCAACCTGCATGTAGTCGCCCATGAAGCCGGGCAACAAGAATCGTTGCTCGATCAGTTCGCTCACTGCTGCCCGGTACTTGTCATGATATTCCTGGAATGTGGAGTACAGCCCTTCAACGGAATC
>JAKSBY010000575.1 GCA_022360855.1 Sphingomonadales bacterium
ACGTCGCCGGCAAGGGCATGCAGGCGGCGCTCCTGATGGCCAAGACCATCGGCCTGTCGCGCTGCCTCGGCAAACGCATCGAGTCACCGGCGCGGCTGCTCGAGGCGATCAACGCCGAGCTTTGCGAGACGGCGACACGCGGCCTCTTCGTCTCCATGGTGGCCGGCCACTACTGGATCAACAGCGGGCGGCTGTGCTTCGCCAACGCCGGGCACGAGCCGCCCTTGCTGCGCCGCCCCGACCGCAGCTACGAGACATTTCCGGCCAAGGCGCCGCCGCTCGGCATCCTGCCAACGACCGGCTTCGAGGAGGAGCGCATCGACCTCGATGGTGGCGAGTTCTACATCTTTACCGACGGCTTGACCGAGTACCGCTACACCAGCGGCGAACAGCTCGGCGTCGAGGGCTTGATCCAGCTCGTCGAATCCTTCGCCTCGGAGCCTTTGACGCGCCGCCTCTCCGCGTTGCTCGACACCTTGGAGCGCGACGGCGGCTGGGAAGCGCGTGACGATCTGACGGTGCTGGCGATCGACGATTCCTGGGTGCGCGCCGATGCCGGCCTCGAGGGCGATCTCTGGCAGGCCGCGTCATGAGCGCCGCGCGCGACGAACGCATCCTCGAGCTGCGCTTTCCGGCGCAGGCCGACCGCATGGCCATGGTGCGGGCCAGCGTGCGCAGCGCCGCGCGCTTCTGCGGCTTCGACGAGCGCGACACCAACGACATCGTGCTGGCCGTCGGCGAGGCCTGCCAGAACGTCATCCTGCATTCCTATGGCGAGCAGGACAGCGGCGACATCGTGCTCGGCATCCTGCGCGGCGTGCAGGGCATCACGCTGCGCATCGTCGATTTCGCGGCGCCCTTGGATCCGGCAACGCTCGCGCCGCGCGACCTGGACGATCTCAAGCCCGGCGGGCTCGGCATGCACATCATCCATCAGGTGATGGACTCGGCGGATTTCCTGCCGGGCCCGGGCGGCGTCGGCAATCTTCTGCAGATGACCAAGAAAGTAGGTGTGACGACATGACGAACGCGATTCGCGAAGAACGCGGCAAGCTGGTGGTCGAGCTCGACGGCGAGATCGACCTCGAGCGCGCGCCGGACCTGCGCGAGCTGTTGCTCGACTGCGTCGCGCGCGGGCGCGACGTGTTGGTCGACCTGTCGCGCGTGACCTATATCGACAGCTCCGGCATCGCC
>JAKSBY010000338.1 GCA_022360855.1 Sphingomonadales bacterium
GATGCTGGTCTCGGTGGAGATCAGCGCATTGGGCCCGCCCATATCGGTCTGCACCCAGCCGGGATGGAGCGCGACAACCGTGATGTCTTCGGCCCGAAGGTCAATCGATAGCGATTTCGACACCTGATTCACCGCCGTTTTCGAAGAGCGGTAGATATAGGAATTGCCCGAGCTGTTGTCGGCGATCGATCCAACCTTGCTCGATACGATGGCAATGATCTTGCGGTTGCCGGCGCGGATGTTGGGCAACAGCGCCTGGGTCACCATCATCGGCGCGATCGTGTTGACGCGTAAGACCTCCAGCCAATCCGCCGACTTCACATTGCCCACGACCGCATCGCGCGGGCCGTAGATGCCGGCATTGTTGATCAGGAGATCGATCGGCCGGCCCGCGAGCCCGTCCGCCAGCGCCGCGATGCGGGCGTCGTCGGCAACGTCGAGTGCGATGCGTTCGACACCGGCCGGCGCGTCGACGGCCTCCGGCTCACGGCAGCAGGCCAAGACCTGCCAGCCGGCCGCCGCGTAGTGGCGCACAAGCCCGAGACCGATGCCGCGACTGGCGCCTGTGATCAAAACTGTCGGCATGGAGCGATCTCCCGGTGAAGCTTGGACGTTTTGCAGTCTAACCGCCCTGCGCCAAATTGACACTGGTCTCCGCGCGTCGACGCTGCTAGCTTCTCGCGGCTTTAACGACCGGGCGGAATCCGATGTTTGAAGGCGCCGAGAAAGCCAAATTCCAGACCTATGAGGAGATCTTCGCCGCGCGCGCCGACCTCTATCATGGCGCCATGGAGCTGGCGCCCAAGGCGCGCGACCGCGAGTTCGGGCTGATTCTCGAGCAGGCGCCGGTCGAACCCGGCATGACGCTGATCGATATGCCCGCCGGCGGCGGCTATCTTCTCGACTACCTGCCGAAGGGAGTTCACTACATCGCGGTGGAGACCGCGCCCTACTTCCTCGCCCACTGCCCGACCGGGCCGGGGACCGAGCGCCATCTCTCGCAATTGAACAGCCTGCCCTTCGAAGACGGGTCGGCCGATTATGCCGTCTCCATGGCCGCGCTCCACCACGAGCCCGACGTCTCGGGCGTCTTCCGCGAGGTTTGCCGGGTGCTGAAGCCGGGCGGACGGTTCGTGGCGGCCGATGTCGAGGCGGGCTCGCCCACCGGCATCTTCCTCAATGGCTTCGTGGCGGCGCACAACTCCATGGGCCATGACGGCGCCTTCTTCAATGCGGCCACCCGGGCCTTTCTGGGGCAGGCCGGGCTGGAAATCCTGTCCGACCGGCAGATCGACTTCACCTGGCGGTTTTCGTCGGAAGATGAAATGGGCCAGTTTGCCAAGTCCCTGTTCGGGCTGGACAAGGCGACGGTCCCGACGGTCATTCAGGGCATCGGCGATATACTCGGCTACGAGTCGGATGCCGACGGTGTCGCCATGAACTGGCGGCTGACCTATCTGACCGCGACGCCGGCCTAGCCGCGCTTGCCGACATGGCACTCTCGGCTACCCAGCGGCGGCTGTTCGAAATCATCAAGGCGCGTTCTTTCTCCTACGGCGCCGAGATCACCCTCGCGTCCGGGCGTAAGAGCAATTTCTATTTCAACATGAAGCCGACGATGCTGGACCCGGAAGGCGCCAGCCTGATCGGCCAGCTCGTGCTCGAAAAACTGTCTGAGGCCCGGGCCGACTATGTCGCCGGGCTCGAGATGGGCGCCGTGCCGATGGTCTCGCTCATCGCGGCCGAGAGCTTTCGCGCCGGCGATCCGGTGCGCGCCGTCTTCATCCGCAAGCAGGCCAAGGAGCACGGCACCCGCCAGCGCGTCGAGGGCCTGATCAAGGACGAATCCCTGACCGGCAAGCGTATCGTCATCCTCGAGGATGTCACCACCACCGGGGGATCGGCCATCCAGGCGGTCAAGGAATGCAGGCAGGCAGGCGGCGAGGTCGTCAGGGCGATCACCTTGGTCGACCGCGGTGAAGGCGCCGCCGAAGCCTTTGCCAAACTTGGCCTGAGCCTCGATGCGCTATTCTCCGCCGAACTGTTTCTCGACTAGTAGCCCGCTGGCACGGCCATTCCACGGCGTCTTGTTCTACGCTATGACTTCGCTCGTATGACGATAGCGGAGGAAGCGACGTGAAAAAGGCACTCCTTACATTCGCGCTGATCGCATCGGTATTGGCCGCGGCGCCCGCCGGCGCCGGAGACGTGCCGGACGCCATCGCCGCGGCGGTCGGCCACGCGGACCGGCCCGATGCGGACAAAACGCGCGATGCGGCGCGCAAGCCGGATAAGGTGCTGGCTTTCTTCGGTATCGCGCCCGGGATGACCGTTCTGGATCTGTTTGCGGGCGGCGGTTTCTACACCGAAATCCTGGCCCGTCTCGTCGGACCGGACGGCAAGGTCACGGCGCATAACAACCACGCCTATCTGAATTACGCCAGGAAAGACATCGGGCCGCGCTACGCCGACGGGCGCTTGGCGGAGGTGGAGCGGGTCACCATCGAGGCCAACGAACTGGAGCTTGAGGAAAACAGCTACGACGCGGTGCTGATGATCCTCACCTATCACGACATCTATCTCACGTCGGAGCCCGAGGACTGGCCGGTCATCGACGGGCCGCGCCTGCTTGGCGCGATCGTTAAAGGGCTCAAGCCGGGCGGTGTGCTCGGCATTGTAGACCACAGGGCCCGCGCCGGCGCACCGGCGACCACGGGCGACAGTCTGCACCGGATCGATCCGGAGATCGTCAAAGCCGAGCTTGCCGCGGCCGGCCTGGTCTTCGAGGGTGCCGCCGATTTCCTCGCCAACCCGGAAGACGATCTCGACAAGCCGATGTATGCGGAAGGCATAAGGGGGAAGACCGACCGCTTCGTCTTCCGGTTCCGCAAGCCGGAAGGCTGAGCCACACCGCCTGCAAGTTTTTGTTGAAAAATCGCGACGGGGCTTAACCTTTCGTTAAGCAAGCCTCGGTCATAGTGTCCTCCGTTGATACAGCCTTTCTAGCCCCCCTATTTCGGACTGTGTTAACCGGAACCGCATTTCCCCCGTGCGGTTCCGTTTTTTTTGGGCCATCGCAAAGTTGGTCAAAAAGCCGCGAGACGCGCTACCGCCCGTGCGGCCGATCCGGTATCATAGCGACATCGCCGCGCCGCCGCCGCGACCGCAATAATCTTTTCTTAGCCTCATTGTGTGTATTGGAAGCCATGAGAGAAATTTGGGCGATCCATCCTCCGGCCATGAAGCGCGCCCTCCTGGCGGTAGTCCTTTCGGCGGCACTCTGCACAATGGCCGGACCATCGTGGTCGCAGTCGTTGGAGCCCCGCGACCGGCAGGTCATCGCGCAGGAGCTCTTCAAGAGCCTCGAGACCTATGACGACGTCGAGCTGACGGCGGAGCTTCTGCGGGAGGCGGTCCGCTCCACACGGCGGCGCTGCGAGAAGGTGACCGACTATCAGATCTATCTGTCGCAGGCCAACCGGAAGGTGGTGAAGATCAAATGCCCCGGCCGCCTGACGATTGGCATTACCGTAGCCAATAACGGCTTCCTTCAGGTCTATGGCGGCGACGGAATGATCCGGTCGCTGCAGCCGGACGATGGCGAGATCGTCACCCTGGAAGGCGGCGGCTTTATCGGTAAGAGCACCGAATCGCAGCCGACAGCCAACCAGACCAGGACGGGGATTGGCGGCGGACCGGACGAGGTCGACGATTCGAAACCGTTACCGCCTTGGCTTCTCGCCAGCGTGGTCTTCAATATCTTCATCGTCGGGCTGGTGATTGGCGGCGCCGTTCTTTACTGGCGATCGCTGACGCGAAACATCCCGAGCGAAGCCAGCGAAGTCGACCACGGCAGCAAGACGACCCGCCTGTCAAGCGCGCAAAAAGACATCATGATCGACGAGGCCGACGAGGTGTTCCCTGACGTGTTCCAGCATCCCAACGGGCTCTATATCGCGCGCGGGCGGCGTGGCAAGCGGCGCGTCTTCCCGATGCTCCTGGCTGCGCTCATGTATCGCCGCTACGGCTTCAAGCTCTTCGAGATTCGCTCGCAATAGCCGTGATGCTCAGCCGCGGCTGCGGCCGACAAAGGGCGTACCGGTCCAGATCGTGATCAGATGCGCCAGCATCAACAGTATCACGACAACGCCGATAAACTGTACGGCCGCATAGGGGATTAAGGGGAGCCGGCCCGGCTCGTAGGGCCGCCGCGACATAACGTTTGCCGCCACCGTGATGATCGCCGCAATGCCCAAGACGATAAGTGTCGTGGTTTCACCCATGGTCGCTCTGCCTCCGCGTCAGTTCCGTTCCGATGTCGCCGAATGCGCCAGCTCGGCCAGCGCTGCCTCGAGACGGGCGAGATCCCTCGGCGTCGATAACGGCACCGAAACCCAGTCCGGCTGGCGATCCCGGTGCAACACCAGAAAGCAGCTGGCGGCCAGCAGGATGGCGTAGTGGGCGGCGTGGTCGTCGTCGCCGCCGCGCGGTGTCGGCAGCGCATCCAGCAGCGGCGTCACCGTCGTTGCAACCGCCGGGTCGGCATGCGCGGCAGCCAACAGTGCCCGCGCCAGCGCCGATGCGGCAAGAGCCCGGCCCGTATAAATCAAGGCCGGAACCATGTCGCTGCCGGTCCGTGCCTCCGGCAGTTCGCCAAGTGCCTCGGCGGCGCGCCGGCTGAGTGTCTCCAGGAGCCCGTCCCGGCCGCCGAAATAGCGATATACGAGGGGCTTGCCGACATCGGCAGCGCGGGCCACCGCGTTGACCCCGAATCCGGCTATCCCGTCGCGAACCAGAATGTGCTCCGCAGCATCGAGAATACGCCCTTCGGTGGCGCCCCGATCGCGCATGCGCCCGCCCCTCTGTTACCCAAAGGGAACACTCTGGGACGGATTTTGGTTGGGGGCAAGGCTGAATTTATCAGCCTGCCGGGCGTGTCGGCGCGTCAAAGCAGGCCGTATTTCTTTGCCGCGTGGCGGAATTGATCGTAGGTCAGCGACAGGTGCCGCGCCGTGTCCCGCTGATTATGCCGATTGGCGGCGAAGGCTTCCGCCAGGAGGCCACTCTCGAAAGCCGCCATGACGGCCTTGAGATCGAGCGGTTCGCTCCCGTCCGGCCAGTCCTGGGCGCCGGCCGCGACATCTGCTGGCGCGCGCCTCGACGGGATTGTTGCTTCCGAGGAGGCGTCCGGTTCCGGCCGCCAGGGCGAGGCAAACGGGTCGAGGACGATCTCCGAGATCGGTTCCGATTCACCGACCGAGCGGTAGACGGCCCGTTCTACGGCGTTTTTCAGCTCGCGTACGTTGCCCGGCCAGCCGTATCGCAGCAACTGATCTGCGGCACTCGGTGAAAACCCGGTAAAGGCCGCCCATCCCAAATCCTTGACCATGTTGCGACCGAAATGCTCGGCCATGAGCGCGACGTCTCCCGGGCGCGCCCTGAGCGGGGGCACTGTCAAGACATCGAACGCAAGGCGGTCCAAGAGGTCGAGGCGGAAGCGCCCCTCCGCGGCGGCGGCCGGAAGGTCCACATTCGTGGCGCCGACGATGCGGATGTCGACCTGCAAGGTCTCGTTGCCGCCGACGCGCTCGAACTCGCCATACTCGATCACGCGCAGCATCTTCTCCTGCGCCGCCAGGGTCATATTGGCGATTTCGTCGAGAAACAGCGTGCCGCCGTCGGCCTGCTCGAACCGGCCGGCCCGCTGGCGCGTGGCACCGGTAAAGGCGCCGGCCTCATAGCCGAAAAGCTCGCTCTCGATCAGCGTATCGGGGATCGCCGCGCAGTTGGTTTTGATGAAGGGGCGGTCCCAGCGCCGCGACAGGAAATGCAGCCGCGCCGCGATCAGCTCCTTGCCCGTGCCGCGTTCGCCGATCACCAGAACCGGGCGCTCCATGGGCGCCACTTCCGAAACCCGGTCCATGAGATCCAGAAAGACCTGAGATTCGCCGATGATTTGGATTTGCTCGGGAGGCAGCATGAAAGAAGATCGCTAATTATTAGTATAATACACCATTATATGTGATTTATTCCATGGCTTTCAAGGTGATCTCGACCATGGCGCGAGTCCGTTTCTCGTTAAGATTCAATGGCTTATTGATTTCGTGCCAAGTTGGCACGGCCTTTGCTTAGTGATCGACAGCAGCTTGCGAGGAGCTGCCCCACTCAACGCCGCAAAGGAACGACACAGAGATGAACATGCTCACGCAACTCAGCGAGGCCTTCACAACAGTCAACGACATGGACCGGGAGAGCCACTCGATATTGGGTTTTTTCGGGCCGGAGGTCGGCACAACCGCCCCCCGCTCGGCGCCGGCCTCGAGCGTTTACATGCGTCGCCGGGAACGGGCACGCCGCGCCCGCTGAACGGTAACGCCACCAGCAGCAAAGACCGGTAAGCCCAGGTCACGACAGCACAAGGCAAGATCTAAAGGACGCAAGTTATGGGAATTTTTTCGCGACTATCGGACATCATCAACTCCAACATCAATTCCATTCTCGACCGCGCCGAGGATCCGGACAAGATCATCCGCCTGGTCATCCAGGAGATGGAAGACACGCTGGTCGAGGTCCGGTCATCGGCGGCAAAGGCCATCGCCGACCAGAAGGATGTGGAGCGCAAGCTCGGCCGCATCGGCGATGCCGAGGCCGAATGGCAACGCAAGGCCGAACTGGCGCTCTCGAAGGACCGCGAGGACCTGGCCAAGGCGGCGCTTTTGGAAAAGGCCAAGCTTGCCGACATGGCCGAGCATCTGGGGAACGAGTTGGAGCATTTGAAGTCGGTGCTTGCCCGGCATGAAGAGGATGTCCTCAAGCTCGAGGCGAAACTGCGCGAGGCCAAGGCCAAGAAGCAGGCCTTGAGCGCGCGCCACGCGACGGTGTCCAACAGCCTGCGGGTGCGCCGTTCCATAACCTCGCCCAAACTTGAAGAGGCGTTCGAACGTTTTGAGAAGGTGGAGAGACGCATTGACCGCATCGAAGGAGAAGTCGAGTCATACGATCTTGGCCAGGGTCGTACGCTGGATCAGGAAATCGCCGACCTGGAGATGGAGGAAGCAATTGAGAGCGAGCTGGATGCTCTGAAATCCAAGCTTGCGAAATCCTCCGCGAAATCCGCAAAGAAGGCCGAGGCCGCCGAGGGCGGCGAGTAAGGGGGCGGGCTGTGAATCTCGAGCTCCCCATCATCCTGCTACTGACGATCGTCGCGCCGATCGCCATTATCGGACACTACATAACCGAATGGCGCAAACAGCGCGGATTGTCGGCAGAGGACGAGGCCAGCATGGACCGACTGCGGTCCGATGCCGATAAACTCGAGCAGCGGATCCACATCATGGAACGCATACTCGACGACGAAGTTCCAGACTGGAGGCAGAGAAGTCATGAGCAAGTCTAGACCGAGCAAGCTATATCGTGATCCTGAGAGGGCGAGGATCATGGGCGTTTGCGCCGGACTCGCCGATTACTTCGGGATCAACACCTGCTTCGTCCGCTTCCTGACCATCGTTGCCGCGATCTTCTTGTTCTTCTGGCCGGTTGTCATTGGCTACTTCATTCTCGGTTTCGCGCTCGAGCGCCGGCCCGACGATCTGTATGAAGACAAGCAGGACGAAGAGTTCTGGCGCACCGTGCGGACCCGCCCCGACTACACAATGGTGGATCTGCGTCAGCGCTTCCGGGACGTCGAAAAGCGGACACGCGACCTGGAAGCCTATATCACGTCCCGGCAGTTCCGTTTAAACCGCGAATTCGAGCGTCTCCAGGACTAATCCGTACCGCGCGATCATGCAGCCGAGGCCGGCGCCACCGCCGGTCTTGGTTGTGATTCCGGCCGCCCCTAGGGCTGCTTGGGGATGGCCAAAATGCCCTGCAAATCCCCTGCAACTGAATCGATACGATCGTAATTGACCATTCCCGTTTGACTTGTTGGCCGGAAACCGGCACAAAGAGGCCTCGTTCGGCGCATGCAGATGGGGGTTGCGCGGAGTTGAACTGCGCGCGAATGCAGCGTTCGGGCCGTAGTCCGATGTATTATGGTTCCAGATGCATATGAAGGTCCCCATAGGCTCTTCACTGCTGTCCGCGCTCTTACGCGAAATACAAATCTGCCGCCCTACGCTGCGGTTGATCGCTGACGACTTTAGTGTCGGGCAGAGCCCCGATGTTGCGCTTCTGAGCGCGGCCTCGGTCCGTGGCGCGCGTCAGATGCTGATGGTTGGGCAGGGTCTCAAGCATATGGACTTCAACCTCGGCATCCACGCGCTTTTGAATTCGGAAACGCCGGCGCTGCTGGCCCAGAAGTGGGGCCAGCTCGAGCGTTACGGGCGCGAGATGGTGGCGACCGAGGCCATTGAAGCGCAAGACGGTCGCATTCTCTTTCGCCGCCATGCCCTGGATGGCTCGTCGTTGAACGAAACCGACAACCTTCTGGTCTATGGCGTGCTTTACAGCCTTTTTCAGCGCTACGGCTGCGATGGCCTGACCGGCACCGTAATCGGCGAGAATGGCGAGATTCGGCTGACCTATACCGAACGCGAACTGCGTGCCGGCGACATGCCAGTTGTGAAGCCCGACGATCTGTGGCTGTTGCAATGGTCCGGCCTGCAAAGGCGGCCGCAGGAACGATTCGGGATTTCGCGCCGGCCTGACAAGGCTAGCCTGCTGCCCGTGTTCGGCGATGTTGATCGTGTGCTCAGGACCACCGCCCGACTGCTCGCGGAAGATCCGTGCCGGCACTGGACGGCGGAAGAGATCGCCGCCGCACAGGGACTGAGCAAACGGACATTTCAAAGGCGCCTGACCAACCGGCACACAAGCTTTTCAAGGATTGTGGCCGACGTTCGTACCCATCAGGCGATGTGGCTGCTGAGTGAACCCGGGATCAATATCTCGCTCATAGGGTTCTGGTGCGGATACTCGGACAATGCTCATTTTAGTCGCGAATTTAAGAAGAAGACGGGGCTCAGCCCGTCGGATTATCGGGCAAAGATCGCCGCCTGATCCGGAATTAAAACCCGGCAGGTTGATCGGCGATTGGATTGAATCAGGCTGGTTTTAGGGCTGTCTGGCGGTAATAGCATACCGGAGAGTCGGCAGCCCAACCCTAAAGTCTGGACCGAATAGGGAGTAAAAGCGCCGGCGAGGGGAGTGCGCTTTTTTGCAGAGAGGGATATGGGGAGAGGGTGATGATTGAGAATATAGGGTTGGTTGACGACGTCTTCGAGGTTCGAATCGTCGATCGCCTCACATTTGCTGATCACGAGGAGTTCAGGAAGGTCCTTAAACGCATTTCAGAAGGCGGCTTTAAGTCCATCGTTTTTGATCTCCAAAACCTGGAATTTATTGATTCGGCTGGTCTCGGCATGTTTCTGCTGGCCAAAGACGAAGCGGATTCTCGTGGTCAGTCCGTTACCCTGAAAGGCGCAAACGGCAACATCAAGAAGATGTTGAACGTGGCGCAGTTCGATACGCTTTTCAAAATATGTTGATCTTCGCCGACAGCCAGATTGGGTTATAGCGGTCCGGCGGGAATGCCCTCTAGCTGGTAGTTTCAGTGACTCGTGATCGACCAGTCCCAAATACGCTCAAGGACGCCCGAATCCTCATCGTCGATGACAATCCTGCCATTCGCAAACTCATAAGGATGTTGCTCAGTCATGACGGCTTTCGGAATTTCGCCGAGGCCGCGAATGGCGACGAGGCGTTACAATGCGTCGACAGCTACATGCCGGATATCGTGCTCCTCGACGTCTTGATGCCGGGCAAGGACGGCTTTGCCATTTGCCGTAAATTGCGTGAACGACACTCCAGCCGCGATTTGCCGATACTGGTTCAAACCGCGCTGGACGATCCCGACGAGCGCGCGCGCGCCTTTGCGGCCGGCGCCAACGATCTGTTGACCAAGCCGATCAACAAGCTTGAGCTTCTCGGCCGCATCAACGTGCATTTGGAGAATCAGCGTTTCTTTCTCGAGATGGAGAGCTATCGATCGCGGGTCGCCGAAGAGCTGCGGCTGGCCCGCGATATGCAGGAGACGCTACTGCCGCGCCCGCGGGAGATCGAAGCTGCCGGCAAGCACTATGGCCTGACGATCGAACATGTCTACCGGCCATCGTCTGAGCTCGGCGGCGATTTTTGGGCCATAAGACCGCTCGACGATGACCGGTTGCGGTTTTCGATAGTCGATTTTGCGGGCCATGGGGTCACCGCGGCGCTCAACACCTTCCGGCTGCATGCGTTGCTTGCCGATGTCGACGCGCCGCAGGAGGACCCGGGCAGATATCTGAGTCTCCTGAACGATCGGCTGCACGGGCTGTTGTCCTCCGGGCAGTTTGCCACCGTATTTACCTGCATCTTTGACCGGCACAGCGAGACACTGAGCTATGCTGCCGCAGCGAGCACGCCGGCGCTGGTGGTGCAGCCCGGAACTCCCGACGTGCTGGCATCGAGCGATCCGTCGGGCCTGCCAATCGGCGTCGAGCCAGGCATTTCCTACGCGACGCGGGAATTGCATCTGCCGGAGGGCTGCTGCCTGCTCACATATAGCGACGCGTTGAGCAATGTTCGGCTCGAGGACGGATCGATTCTCGGCGCCGATCGCCTGAAGCAGTTGACGCCGCGATCTCTTGGTGGAGACTCGAAAGAGGGATTTGTCGCAACGCTCCTGCGCGAAATCGAAATGTTGAACGCATTGCCGTTCGACGATGATCTTACGATCGTGGCGCTTGCGCGGAATGCCGCTTGATTTCGTCGGCGCCCGGCCGAAAATCGCTTACCACCTCGACCCGGCTGCCTTTGTAGCGCATTTCGCGAAATCCGGCCTGTTCGGCAATCAGCAGCCCGCGGCCGCTGGGGCCCCGATAGTTGTCCATCCGTTTGTCGGTGTAGACCGAGCGGTCAAATCCCGGCCCATCGTCGGCCACCGTCAGGTAAATACTGTCGGCCTCCAGGGAGACGGTCAATTCAACGTGCCGCTCTTGATAAACAGGCAATTCGAGCCGGCGTGCAACCTCGTCCGGATAGCAGCCCTGCCGTAAGAGATCGTGCTTCAGGTCGTAGCCGATCTCGAGATTCCCGTGCTCGATTGCGTTGATCATCAGTTCGATGAGACCGCCGATCGCGGAATCGGGCAGCGGCAGGGTCGCCTCCAGCATTTCGGCAATCAGATAGACCTCCGAAATCTTCCGGAAGAAAATCCGCATCTCCTGTTCGCGGCCTTCCGCCGGCAGCCTTGCCGCCTTCAAGGCCCTTTCCAGCGGCCAGGTGTCGCGCGGCCCCGACAGGATGATGACCCTGCCGAAGTCGAGATAGACCGCACGCCGCATGTTTTCCGCCGTCAGGGGGAGGAGCTTTGCGGGCTGACGCCGGCCCCGACACCGGTTTGGAATCGCCGCCAAAACGCCCGCACGGTCTTCGCATTTCATCGCCGGATCGATAAACACGATATCGGCGCGTGGCAAATCGTCGGCGAATGGCACCATCGCCGGCAGCCAGTGAATTGTTCCGGTAAACTTGTCGGCAAGCATCTTGCGGAGGCGCTTTTCACCTCCACCGATGCCGAGGAGAATTGTGTCGTGTGGCACCAGGGATATTCTTCCCTAATTGTTGCCTGCCATAAATTCCGGCAGATCGTCCACTCAATCCCCCACATAGACTAGTACTCTCAGTCTATTAATCAATACTTACGGCATTTGTTGACAATCGGATCATCGATCGTCACATGCTTATGCGGAGGCGCCCAAGCCATGACCATGATCGAAACCACCACGCCATTGGACGAGTTGCGCGATGCTTTCGCGGTCATGGACGACTGGGAAGACCGTTATCGCTATCTCATCGAGCTTGGCCGTAAGCTGCCGTCCTTCCCGGAGGAAGCGCGGACCGAGGCCAACAAGGTGCGCGGCTGCGCCAGCCAGGTTTGGATGGTTGCGCGTATGACCGACGACAGCCCGGCGAAGCTGGCCCTGCTTGCCGATTCGGACGCTCACATCGTCAAGGGGCTGATCGCCGTATTGCTGATGATCTTCTCGGGCAAGACGCCCGCGGAAATTCGAGCCATCGACGCCAAGGCCATACTTGACGAGCTGGAGCTCGCCCAACATCTCTCGCCGATGCGCACCAACGGCCTTTTCTCCATGCTCGGCCGGATCGGCGAGCTTGCCGCGGCAGCCTAGTTCGAAAGCCATGGCGAAAGATCCGGCAGTCTTTTCGGCCGATCGTTTTTTGGACCACATCCCGCATGTCAAAGCACTCGGCATCAGGGTCGCCGAAGTCCGCGCCGATGCGATTGTCTTCGCGTTGCCGTATCAGGAAGCGCTGGTCGCCTATGAGGAGACGGGTGTGCTTGCCGGCGGCGCCATCTTCACTTTGATGGATTCCGCCTGCGGCGCCGCCGTTTTCGCGGCGCGGCGGGATTTCGGGCCGACCGCGACCCTCGATCTCAGGCTCGACTATCTCAAGCCGGCAACTCCCGGCGAGACCGTCTACGCCGAGGCGGAGTGCTACAGGCTGACCCGCCACATCGCCTTTGTCCGCGGCACCGCGAGCCATGGCGACGTGTCCGACCCGATCGCGCTCAGCACCGGCACCTTCATGGTCTCGCATTTCGATCCGGCGAAGCGCGGGTGACGAACGTGCCCCTGGCCTCGCTCATCACGGCCGTCAGGGCGGACCCAGCCTTCGAGGGCCCGCTCGATTGCGTGCCCTATGCGGAATTCCTCAATCTGTGGGTCAGACGTTCTGGCGACGAGCTGCTCGCCTGGCTGCGCTACGATGGGATGCTGATCGGTTCCCCGGCACCACCACGTCTGCATGGCGGTGTCGTCGCCGCGACCCTTGAATTCGCCGGCCTCCTGCAGTTGCTGTGGGAAGGCTGCAACGCCGAGGCTCCGGTGCTCCAGCTCGCCAAGCCGGTCGATCTGACCGTCGAATATCTTAGGGGCGGGCGCCCGCAGGACGTCTTCGCCCACGCCAATGTGGTGCGTCAGGGCCGTCGCATCGCAAATGTGCGCGCCATTGCCTGGCAGTCGGACCAGAGCGCGCCGATCGCAGCCGCCTCGCTGCACTTTCTGGTCGCGCCGTCCTAGCCGTCCTTGGCGCCGTCGCCGGCGATCGCCGCCTTCAACTGGGGCAGCAGATCGGGGCGGTGCGCCCAGACCAGGCAGAACAGCCAGCCGATCGGTGTCCATCCGGCAACGATATTCACGAAAAACAGAAGCCCGAGACGCGGATGATGGCGCTGTGCCGCGAGCAGGGTCGGCAGAATCAGCACGGCGATCACAATCGTGGCATGGAGCAGCCGCTCGAACCGGTCCCCCGACACGCCCCAGCCGGCATACTCCACGATCCTCAGCACCGCCTCCTCGCTGCCCGATACGGAGAAGAAGATGGCGATCAGGGCGAACGGAGCCACCAGGCTGATACCCTTGTGCCAGATGTCGAAGACGCGGTCGGAAATGCTCCACAATTCGTCACGTACGAGCGACCGGGTCATGTACCAGCCGACGAATATGGCCAGCAGCAGCCCGCCCAGGGGCATGATGATGTTGTTGGTCAGGAAGTCCACATTGTCGAACACCGTGCCCGCCAGGAACTTGACGTCGGCCATGTGGTTGAACGAAAGGACCGTGAGAATCCCAACCAGGAAGACCGCGAGGCCGGCGCCGATGGCCGATGGCGCGCGCCTGAAGCCCTTCTGTTCTTCCAGCCGCGAGACGATCGGCTCCAAAAGCGAAATCGACGAGGTGAGCGCCGCGACCGCGAGCAAAAGAAAGAAAGCCGTGCCGATCACCACACCGCCCGGCATTTGCGCAAAGGCGATGGGCAGGGTGACGAAGATCAGGCCGGGCCCCGAGCCGGGCTCCAGCCCGAACTGGAAGACGATGGGGAAAATCGCCAGGCCCGCCAGCAGCGCGACGCCCGTATCGGCGCTGGCGATAATGACGGCCGAGCGCGGAATCGAAATCTCGCGCGACAGGTAGGCGCCGTAGGCCATGATTGTGCCCAGTGCCAGGGAGAGCGAGAAGAACGCCTGACCCAGCGCCTGGATCGCCACCTCCGGCGTCAGTTCGGAAAGGTCCGGCTCGAAAAGGAATTTCAGGGCCGCCACCGCGTCGCCGGCCCATAGCGAGTAGATAACGATGATCACGAGCAGGACGAAGAGGAGCGGCATCAGAAGGGTGACGGCGCGCTCCAACCCGCCCTTGATGCCGTTGGCGACGATAAAGACGGTTAACGCCATGAAGGCCGCATGCCAGATGGTCATGCGCCAGGGGTTGCCGAGCAACTCGTTGAAGGTCGCGTTCGACGATGCCGCGTCGGCGCCTACGAGATTTCCCGACAGGATTTCGACGATATAGGTCAGGGTCCAGCCGGCGATCACGCTGTAGAACGACAGTACCAGGAAAGCGCCGGAAACGCCGAGCCAGCCCACGCTGGTCCAGGCTTTTGACTGGCGCGATTCCTCGGCCAGCTTCTTCATGGCATTGGGTGGGCTCAACTGACCCCGCCTGCCGACCATGAGCTCGGCGATCATCACCGGCACGCCGATGCCGAACACAAACACCAGATAGATCAGGACGAAGGCGCCACCGCCGCCTTGGCCCGCTTCGTAGGGAAACTTCCAGATGTTTCCGAGACCGACCGCAGAGCCCACGGCGGCGAAAATGAAGGCGGTCCGCGATGACCAATGTTCATGCTTGGCGGATGCGGTGACGGCCATAACCCCTCCCAAGTGTTTTCGTTATTCAGCCGGGAGTTTAGGTCAGGAATTCACAAACCGGAAGAGGCTTGGCGCACGGCCTCAGGCTTGCGCCCCAAGCCGCAGCTTCAGAATCTCGTAGGCCGCGCGCAGGCGGTGGAAGGCGTCCTCCGAGCCCTCGGCGCCGTCTCCGGTATCCGGATGGTACTTCTTGGCCAGCCGGCGATATTGGCGGCGCACCGCGTGCTCGTCCGCGCCGGGCTCCAGTTCCAGCACCGCATAGGCCTGGCGCTCCACATCGGAGACGCCGTCGCGGTCTTCCGGCCCGCCCCAGCCATAGATGCCCGAGTTTTGGAATCCCGCCGCTTCCCGGAAGTCGTCGGCGGCGCGCTTCTCCGCTTCGGCCTTGCTCATCCCGGTGAAGAAATTCCAGTTGCGGTTATAGGCCGAGACGTGCTCGACGCAGAACCACCACTTGTCGTCGGAATGCGGCGACTTGGGCGCCGGATACTCGCCGGGCTTATCGCAACCCTGATAGTCGCAAAGCCGCATCTTGACCGGCTCGGCATCGGCTCCATAGCCACGCCATCGCGGGAACCCCCAATTGTCGCGACGCCTCGACATAGCTCTTTCTACTCCAAAAGTGTGAATCCCAAGCTTACCACAATCTCGGCATAAGCCGCCCGCAATTTCGTCCCAATGGCCAACTAGCACGGAACGCAGGTTACTGGGACGGGAGACATCGATCATGGGACTACGGTTTTCCAGGGCACGATCCCTGCGCAACGAGGCTGGCGCTTTGGCCGCAAGCCGCGTATCTTTGGACCACGTTGAAATCTACGACTGGTCCTACATGAATCCTGTCATCGCCCTGGTCGACGACGACCGCAATATCCTGACTTCGGTTACCATCGCGCTGGAGGCGGAAGGCTTTCGCGTGCGCACCTATACCGACGGCTCGCAGGCCCTGACCGCGCTGAGCAAGAACCCCGCGGATCTGGCGGTTCTCGACATCAAGATGCCGCGCATGGACGGCATGGAGTTGTTGCGCCGGCTGCGTCAGGTGACCGATATGCCGGTGATCTTCCTCACCTCCAAGGACGAGGAGATCGACGAGGTGCTCGGCCTGAAGATGGGGGCGGACGACTATATCGGCAAGCCGTTCTCCCAGCGGCTGTTGATCGAGCGCATCCGCGCCGTCATTCGCCGCGCCGAGGCGGCCAAGTCGAAGGATGCGTCCGACGACGAAAAGGAGCATGTGATCCAGCGCGGCAAGCTGATACTCGATCCGGTGCGCCACGTGGTGCGCTGGGACGGCGCCGACGTGACGCTGACGGTGACCGAATTCCTGATCCTGCAGGCACTGGCGCAGCGGCCCGGTCATGTCAAAAGCCGCGATCAATTGATGGACGCGGCCTATGCCGATGACGTCTATGTCGACGACCGCACCATCGACAGCCACATCAAGCGCCTGCGCAAGAAATTCCGCGCCGTCGACGGTGAGTTCGCCTCCATCGAAACCCTCTACGGCGTCGGCTACCGCTACAGCGAGGGCTAGGGCCGGCCAGTCACGGGCGGTCGGCTGCTCGTTGACCGGAATCAATGCGTCCGCGGCGCGAGAGGATAGCGCTTCTCGCGCAAACACCGGCAGGCAAGGGAACACACCAGATGAATTGGGAAGCAATTGGCGCTATCGGCGAGACTCTGGGCGCTGCGGGCGTGATTGTGACGCTCGTCTACCTGGCCCTGCAGATCCGCCTGAGCAATCGGGATGCCGAAGCTGCCTCCTTCAAAAATACCCTGGCGCTCTCCATCTCGAGTTTTCACGAGATGATCAAAGGCGAAAATGGCGATGTGATCATGAATGGTCTGCTCGACTACGACGACTTGGCGGGGCGCGAAAAACTGGTCTTCGACAATGTGATGAATTCGTGGTTCACGGTGATAGCGTCGGCGCTCTTTGCGCGGGAAAGGGACCTCGTAGACGACGAAGGCACGGAAAATCTCAGCTACCTGCTTCGTACCAGGTTTTTCCCCTATAGCGGCATTCACGCTTGGTGGTCCGAATCAAAAGAGATGTTTCGGCCCGAGGCCAGGCGGTGGTTCGAGCAAGAAATGTCCAAAGCCGACATGGAGTCGGATTTTTACGGGATTAGAAGCGTAGATTGACGACCGGTGCGCCTATGCATGTCCGCAATCTGCATCGCAGCAGCAGCCTTAAAACCCGTAATCGCCTCTTTATTTACGCGCCCGGCTGTGCTCCGATTCCCGGATGGAATCTGGAAATTTTGATCTGAGCCGTGCGGCGTAGTCAGAGCTGGGGCCTGTTTTCGCCCTTGATGCGGCGCATCATGGCGGTCAACGTCCTGGCGCTGGGCATCCTCGGCGGTGGCATTCTGTACCTCAATCAGTTCCGCGAGGATCTGATCGAGCAGAGGGTGGCCGCGCTCGCCACGCAGGCCGAGACGATTGCCGGCGCGATAGGGGAATCCGCCGGCGGCGGCCCGGAAACCACCACCATCGAGGTGGAGACTGCGCGCCAGATCATTGGCCGGCTGGTCGGGCCGTCGGATAACCGCGCCCGGCTGTTTACGGTAGACGGCGAACTCATCGCCGACAGCCGTTTCATGGCGCTCGGCCGCTCGGTCTTCACGATTCCGCTGCCGCCGCCGGGCGGCACCCTGGACTGGCGGCAACGCTTCAGCGACTGGATGGACCGCGCGCTCGACACCATCTCGCCCTATCCGGATTTTCCACCTTACGCGGAGCGGCCCGGCCAGACCGCGTCGGACTATGGCGAGGTGATGGCCGCCCTGTCAGGCGAGAGCGAGACCCGGGTCAGAAGCGGCGAAGAAGGTATCCTGATCATTTCCGCATCGGCGCCGGTGCAGCGTTTTCGTCGGGTCCTGGGCGCCCTGATGCTGTCTACCGACACGCGGGACATTCAGCAGCTCGTACGCCAGGAGCGGCTGACCATCCTCAAGGTGTTCGGGCTGTCGCTCGGCGTGACGCTGCTGTTGTCCTTCTTCCTCGCCGGCACCATCGCCCGGCCGATCCGCCGGCTGGCGCGGGCGGCAGACACGGTGCGCCGCGGCATCGGCCGCACGGCGGAGATGCCCGATATCTCCAACCGGCGCGACGAGATCGGCGATCTGTCGCGTTCGGTCGGTGCCATGACCCGGGCGCTCTACCGCCAGATCGATGCCATCGAGTCCTTTGCCGCGGACGTCTCGCACGAGCTCAAGAATCCCCTGACCTCGATGCGGAGCGCCCTGGAGACGGTCCAGCGAACCGAAGACAAAAAGGTGCAGGCGCGTCTCCTCGCGATTCTGGAGGACGACGTGCATCGCCTCGACCGCCTGATTTCGGACATTTCCGATGCCTCGCGGCTGGACGCCGAGCTGACGCGGGGCCTGATGGCGCCGGTCGATCTCGGCGCGCTGGTCCACACATTGGTCGAGGTTTACCGCGCGACCGCCAAGGACGGCGCGCCCGCCGTTGTCTTCACCCAGCCGGAGGCAGGACAAATGATCGTGCAGGGAATCGAGGACCGGCTCGGTCAGGTCGTGCGCAACCTTCTGGACAACGCCATCTCCTTCAGCCCGCCCGAAGGCACCGTCGCCGTCACGCTCGCGAAGCGCAGCCGGTCCATCCTGCTGACGGTGGAAGACGAAGGCCCGGGGCTGCCTGCCGGCGCGGCCGAGAAGATCTTCTCCCGGTTCTATTCGGAGCGCCCGACCGGCGAGGCTTTCGGCCGGCATTCCGGCCTTGGCCTGTCGATTTCCAGGCAGGTGGTGGAGGCGCATTCCGGCGAAATCTCCGCCGACAACCGCACCGAAAAGACCAAGGACGGGGAGGAGAAAATCCTCGGCGCCCGCTTTATCGTGCGCCTGCCGGCGGCGCCCTGATCGGTTGCGACGTTCGTGCCGATTTCCACCGCAACAAAAAGCCCTTAGACTGGCCCGATGACGCTGATGCATGCGAGCTGTGTGGCTGTGGATGGGCAGGCAGTCCTGTTGCGCGGCAAGCCCGGATCCGGAAAGTCGGATCTGGCGATCCGCCTGATCGACCGTGGCGCGACCCTGGTCGGCGACGACTATGTCGAGCTGTCGGCCGAAGCCGGCCGGCTGTTTGCCGAGGTTCCGGACACGATCGCCGGGCGCCTCGAGTTACGGGGCATCGGCCTGGTTTCGTTGCCCCATGCGGGCCGCGCGCCGGTTGCCCTGTTGGTCGATCTGGTGGCGGAAGAGGCGGTTGACCGCCTGCCGGAAGTGCGGCAGGAGACGATCGAGGGCGTGGCAGTGCCGGCGATTCGGCTCAATGCCGCCGCCTGCTCGGCGCCGATCAAAGTTGAGTTCGCGTTGCGGGACCATGTAGGAGTCTGATGCCGATGCCGGATGAAGGACCATCGAAGACGCCGATCGTGATCGTTACCGGCCTTTCGGGCGCCGGCAAGTCGACGGCGCTCGGTGCGTTCGAGGATATGGGCTACGAGGTCGTCGACAACATGCCGCTGGCGCTGTTGGCCCGCTTCATGAAGACCCAGGACGATAATCCGGAGCACGCCAATGAGCGGCCCATCGGCTTCGGCATCGATTGCCGCACCCGGGCCTTCAACGCCGACGGGGTGCTCGCCGAGATCGAGCGCCTGCGCGCCCGGCAGGGCCAGGACGTGACGCTGCTGTTCCTCGACTGCGACGATCTGGAGCTGGTGCGCAGGTTCTCCGAAACCCGGCGGAGGCACCCTTTGGCCATCGACCGCCGGGTCGAAGACGGCATCGCCAAGGAGCGCGAATTGCTGGGCCCGCTCAAGGCCCATGCCGACCGGCTTTTGGACACGACCGGTCAGACCATTCACCAGACACGCAAGCGAATCCGCGACAGCTTCACCGTCGAAGCGCCGCATGGTTTGCAGATTACGGTCAGCTCGTTCTCATACGCCAAGGGCCTGCCGCGCGACGCCGATCTCGTGATGGATGTGCGGTTTCTCAGAAATCCGCATTACGTGGATCGCCTCAAGCCGCTCACCGGCAAGCATGAGGCGGTTGCGGCCTACGTCGCCTCCGATCCCGACTTCGCGCCTTTTTTTGACCAGTTGACGCAGCTCATGCGACTGCTTCTTCCGCGCTTCAAGGAGGAAGGAAAATCATACCTGACCATCGCGTTCGGCTGCACCGGCGGACGCCACCGCTCCGTTTTCGTTGCCGAATTCCTGGCAAAAGTGTTGGAAAAAGACGGATACGCGGTGAATATTGTCCACCGGGATACGGAATTCGAGGACAGCGGTGAGGCGAAAGGCTCATCGCGGGAACGCTGATGATTGGAATGGTGCTCGTGACCCATGGCCGCTTGGCCGAAGAATTCGTCGCCGCGACCGAACATGTGGTCGGTGAACAGGAGGCGCTGCGCGCCATCTGCATCGGCCCCGACGATGACATGGAGCGCCGACGCGCCGATATCATCGAGGCGGTCAATCAGGTCGATCAGGGCGAGGGTGTCGTGGTGCTGACCGACATGTTCGGCGGCACGCCTTCGAACCTCGCCATCTCGGTCATGGAGAAGGGCAAGATCGAAGTCATCGCCGGCATCAATCTGCCGATGTTGATCAAGCTGGCCAGCGTGCGCGGCGCCGGCAAGCTGGACGAGGCGGTCGAGGCGGCGCAGGAAGCCGGCCGCAAATATATCAACATCGCCTCGCATGTTCTGGCCGGCGACCAGAAGCGGGCTTGAGCGGCCGCAACTCCGGTGTCAGTAGCCATTCCTCAAAGCGCGTGACCGACCAGTCCTCCAGTCAAACATTGACCCGCTCCATCGCGCTGAGCAACCGGCGCGGGCTGCACGCGCGCGCCTCCGCCAATTTCGTCAGGCTGGCGACGAGCTTCGAGGCCGATGTCGAGGTCACCAAGGACGGCACCACCGTCTGCGGCACCTCGATCATGGGTCTGATGATGTTGCGGGCGGCGGCGGGGGAGAGCATTACCATCGCGGCCAGCGGGCGTGACGCCGAGGCGGCACTGGAGGCTCTCGTCGCGCTGGTCGAGGCGCGGTTCAACGAAGAGGTTTAGTGGAGCTGTTTGTCGAGCTCGCCGATGGCCTTGTCGACCAGTGCGTCCCGGCCTTCGCGGCTGAGTTCCTTCTCGATGACCGCGCGGGCCGCTGACGTCGCGACCTCGACCGCCGCGCGCCGCACTTCCTTGACCGCGTTGGCTTCGGCCTGGACGATGCGGTCGGCGGCGAGCTGGGTGCGCCGCTCGATCATCACCTCGACATTTGCGCGGGCTTCGTCGGCCATGACCTTGGCCTCGTCCGCCGCCTGCTTCGAGATCGCCTCGGCCTCCTTGGCGGCATCGCGCTGGCGGCGCTGAAACTGCGCCAGCAGGGACTGCGCCTCTTCCTTCAGGATGCGGGCCTCCTCGAGCTCCTTCTTGATGCGTTCGGCGCGGGCGTCCAGGCCGCCGGCGATCTTCTTATGCAGCTTGAGATAGGCCATGCCGCCCATAAAGGCGACGAAGGAGACGCCGACCCAGAATGTGGGGTCCGCATAGAATGGTTCGCCGGGGGCTGCGGCCATGGGCTGCTCCTGTCTACTCCTGAGTCACCGTGGCCTTGATCTCGGCCGCGACAGCGGATTTGACCTGCACCTCCGACGGGTCCCGGCCGGCCAGCTTGGCGACCATGGCCGCGCAGGTCGCCACCGCGACCTCTTCCAGGCCCGCCATGGCCTCGGCTTTAGCGGCTTTGATGCGGTCTTCGGCGGCGCGGGCCTGCTCGCTCAATTTGGCGTCGAGCGCCTTGGTCTTGGCCTCGATATCGGCCTGGATAGCGGCCCGCGCCTGCTCCAGCTCGCGCGATGCCGCGGCGCGTGCCTCGGCCAGGCTCTTTTCATAGGCCGCCTGGACCTCCTCGGCCTCGCGCTTCAGCCGGTCGGCATCGTCGAGGAAGTCGCGGATACGGTCGGCCCGCTGCGTCAGCACGTCGGTCACCCGCGGCAGCAGCCTAAGCGCCAGTACCAGGTAGAGGGCGGCAAAGGTAAGCGCCAGCCAGAAGAGCTGGGGCGCGAAGGTAGAAGCGTCAAGCTGTGGCATAGCCGCGGCCGCCGGTTCCCGGTCCCGCCTACAGGAACAGAATGATAAAGGCGATCAGGAGTCCGAACAGCCCGGTCGCCTCGGCCAGCGCAAAGCCGATGAACATGGTGCCGCGCTCGCCATCGGCGGCGGACGGATTCCTGAGCGCACCCTGAAGGAAGCTGCCGAAAATGTTGCCGATGCCGATACCGGCGCCGATCAGGGCCGAACAGGCGAGTCCGGCACCGATGAGCTTTGCTGCTTCTGCGTCCATTTTTGAGGTCTCCTTGAAGAAAAATGTTGGGTCGGATTAGTGGGCCGGGTGCAGCGCATCGTTGAGATAGATGCAGGTCAGCACCGCGAAAACATAGGCTTGCAGGACGGCGACGATGATCTCGAGGCCGGTCAGCGCCACCAGAAAGGCGATCGGCGCGATGCCGAAAAGCCCGAGCGGCACGACGAAGCCGGCAACCACTTTCATGATCGTATGGCCCGCCATCATATTCGCGAACAGCCGCACCGAAAGCGTAATCGGCCGGATCATGTAAGACAGGATCTCGATTGGCACCAACAGAAGGAGCATCCCCCAATGCACGCCCGATGGTGCAAACAGCTTGAGGAACTTGAGGCCGTTCTTGGCGATCCCAATCACCGTCACGCCGACAAAGACGAGCGCCGCCAGCGCGAAGGTGACGATGATGTGGCTGGTGACGGTAAAGCTATAGGGGATCATGCCGATGAGATTGGCGAACAGCACGAACATGAAGAGCGTGAACACGAAGGGGAAATAGCGGCGGCCTTCGACGCCGGCGGAATCGTAGAGCATCTTGCCGATGAATTCGTAGGCCATCTCGACCATGGATTGCCAGCGGCCGGGCACCATGGCCGGCCGGCGCACACCGCCGCCGACAAAAAGCGTGACCCCGATGACCACGAGCACCATAAACGCCGAGGCATTGGTGAACGAGATATCGAATCCGCCGATCGACGCGTCGACGATCGATTTCACCTCGAACTGGGTGAGTGGATTATGGTCTCCGTTGGCTGCCATCTCGCCGTTCTCTTGTCGCCCCGAAGCCGTAGAAAATTCTCATTTCTTGTCGTCGCGCAGACGGTCGTGCATCGACGCCCGCATAACGTTCAACATTCCCGCGCCCGCGCCGAGGAAGAAAAACAGGATCATCAGCCAGGGCCGCGTGCCCAGCCAACCGTCAAGTAGCCAGCCGACAAAGCTGCCAAAGGCAACGCCGACGACCAACTCCAGCCCAACCCGGAATCCTGTCGCCATGGCGGAATTCCGAGCGGGTGCCCCTGCTTCCTTCTCGGGAACCAAACCGTGCTTCGATCTGGCGCGCTCCAATCTCTCGGCAAAGTCGGGCTTGACCTCGTCGGTCGGCTCGGGCGGGTTGCCTTGGTCGGCCATCTGCCCTGTCCTCAAGTCTCGGCTTGCCGGAAGATCTGGAACGTTCTCCTTGGCCCGGAGCGTGGAAAGCGGGTGCAACATAGTCGCAGCCCCAAACCCTGTCAAGAATCAAACCGGATCATCTAAGTATCTGAAATATAAGCGGAACTTTGTGCGTTTGGCTATTCCGCCGCCTGCAGTTCCTCGACGCCGGCGAGATCGACCGAGACGAGCTGCGAGACTCCGCGCTCGGCCATTGTCACCCCGTAAAGCCGGTCGAGCCGCGCCATGGTGATGGCGTTGTGGGTGACGATCAGGAAGCGGGTCTCGGTGCGCGCACGGATCTCGTCCAAAAGATCGCAGAACCGTTCCACATTGGCGTCGTCCAGGGGCGCGTCGACCTCGTCGAGCACGCAGATCGGCGCCGGGTTGGTCATGAACACGGCGAAGATCAGCGACAGCGCGGTAAGCGCCTGCTCGCCGCCGGAGAGAAGCGACATCACCTGCAGCTTCTTGCCCGGCGGGCTCGCCATGATTTCGATGCCGGCCTCCAGGGGGTCATCGGATTCCACCAAAGCCAGGTGGGCGTGGCCGCCGCCGAAAAGCTTGGTGAAAAGCTCGGCGAAATGGGTATCGACCTCCTCGAAGGCCTGCATCAGCCGTTCGCGGCCTTCGCGGTTCAGGCTCTGAATGGCGCGCCTGAGCCGGGCGATGGCGCTTTCCAGATCGGCGCGCTCTTGCCCCAGATGTTCGATCTGCTGTTCCAGATCGCGCAGCTCCTCTTCGGCGCGCAGATTGACCGAGCCGAGCCGCTCCCGCTCGCGCCGCAAACGGTCGAGCCGGGCCTCGATGGCCTCGATCTCCGGGAGCGGCTGGTCGGGCTTGATCTTGCCGAGCTCCGTCAGGTCCTCGGGCCGCGACTGAAAGCGCTCGTCGATCTGGTGGACCAGCTCGCGAAGCTGTTCGGCCACCGCCTCGTTGTTTGTCTCGAGCCTGACACGGGCCTCGCGCGCCTGGCCCAGATGCGCCTGAAATTCCTTGTTCTCCCGGGACTTGGCGGCGAGCTTCGCGTCAGCCAGCGCCAACACGTCAGCGGCCTCGTTGCGCCGCGCTTCGGCGCTCGCAAACTGATCGATCAGGGCCTTGCGTTTATCCTCGAAATAGGCGGGATCCGTGGCCAGATCGGCGAGCTCGGCTTCGCCCGCCACCCGTCGCCGGTCAAGCTCCTGCAAATGCCGCCCGGCATCTTCCGCGCGCGCGGACCAGGACCGGGCTTCGCCGTTGAGCGTCGCCAGGCGGGCCGCCCGGGCCTCGGCTTCGCGATTGATCGTCTCATGGGCGGCGCGGGCCTCCGCCAGTTCGCCGCGCGTCTCGTCCAGCTTGGTTTGCGCCTGCGCCAGATCGTCGGCCATGGTCTCGGGGTCGGGGAGGCTCTCCAGCTCGGCAACACACCCCCGGAGCCGCTCTCCTGCGTCGTCGTAGTCGGCGGCGAGTCGTTCCAGCGCCTCGCGAAGGCCGCCAAGCCGGCTGTTGCGCTCGCTGGCCTGATGTTCGGCCTCGCGCAGCGCCCGGGCGGCCTGGGCACGGGCTGCCTCCGCCTCGCTTCGCGCGGTACGCGCCTGATCCGCCTCGCGGCGGCGCTGCGCCAGCTCTTCCGACGCCGCAGTCAGCTCACCTTCCAGCTTGACGACGGTCTTTTGTGATTTTGCGATTTCGCGCGCCAGCTCTTCGAGCCGGTTCTTTTGGCCGAGCCGAAGTGCGGCGGCCGACGGTGCGTCGGCATCGGCGGCGAACCCGTCCCACCGCCAGAGCGCGCCTTCGGCTGTGACCAGCCGCTGGCCCGGCTTGAGCTCGGCGGCCAGTCGCGCGCCATCGCCGGCCGCGACGACGCCGGTCTGCGACAGTCGCCGGGCAAGCTCCGCAGGCGCCTGTACGAAATCACCGAGCGGCGTGGCGCCCGCCGGCAAGGGCGGCGGCGCGGCCAGCTCCGGCAGGCGCTGCCAGCGCAGGGCCGCCGTGTCCGAGACCGGCGCCTCAAGATCGTCGCCGAGCGCCGCACCAAGCGCGGCTTCGTAGCCTTGGGTGACGGTCAGCAGCTCTGAAACCGGCGCGTCGTCATCGCGCCCGGCACCGGCGGCGAGCAACGACGCGATCGCACTGTGTTCGGCCTCCAACGCGCTTAAGGCGCGCCGGGCCTCGGTATGCGCGTCGCGGGCGGCCAGATGGGCATCGCTGAAGGTCTCGCGGGCCGCCATCGCGTCGGATTCGGCCTCGGCGGCGGAAGCGGCCGTGCCTTCCGCTGCCGTGAGCGCCGCCTCGGCGGCACGGATCACCTCCAACTCGCCGCTCTCGGCGGTCAGCTCGGCGATTGCCGCCTCGGCGGCCTGGCGCTCATCGGCGAGCTTCTCGATCCGGGCCTGAAGCCGCCATTGCCGGTCCTCCAGCCGTTCGATGTTGGCGCGAAGCTGCGCCTCCCGCAGGGTCAGATCGCGAAGCTCGGCCTCGGCGTCCCGGGTCGCGCGGTTCTGCACCTCCAGTCGTTCTTTGGCGGCCGCCAGGGCGTCGGCCTGTCCGGCGTCGGCGGCGGTGAGCTCAGCCTGCTCCGCGGAAATCCGCGCGATCACCTCCTGTGCGTCGCCGGCCCGCTCCTTTTCCCGCGCGGTGTCCTCGCCGATCTGGGCCAGCCGCGCCTTGAGCCGTTCGCGGGCTTCTTTGAGCCGCGCCTCCTCGGCATCCAGGCCGTCGCGCGCCAGGGCGATGCGGTGAACCGCGGCGGCGGCCTCGGCCTCGGCCTCGCGCAGCGCCGGCAGCGACGCGCTCAATTCCGCCTCTTCCGCCGACAGCCGCGCGGCTTCGCGGGTCAACTCGGCAACCTTGAGCTCGGCCTGCTTGAGCTCGGCTTCCAGGGTTTGCCGTCGGTCTTCCGCATTGTGCCATTTGACGTAAAGCTGCTGGGCCTCGGCGCGGCGGATATCGCCGGAAATGTTACGGTAGCGGGTGGCCTGCCGGGCCTGGCGCTTTAGGCTGGCGACCTGGCCGTCCATCTGGATGACCACGTCTTCGAGCCGCTCGAGGTTGACCTCGGCGGCATTGAGCCGGCTTTCGGCCTCCTTGCGGCGGCTGTAGAGGCCGGAGACGCCGGCTGCCTCTTCGAGGATGCCGCGGCGGTCGCGCGGCTTGGCGTTGATCAGCGCGCCGATCTGGCCCTGGCTCACCAGGGCGGGTGAGTGTGCGCCGGTCGCGGCGTCAGCAAACAGGAGCTGTACGTCTTTCTGGCGTACGTCGCGGCCGTTGATCCGATAGGCTGAACCCGCCTCGCGCTCGATGCGCCGCGAGACCTCGATCACCTCGTCATTGTTGAGCGCGGCGGGCGCCTTGCGCGCCGTGTTGTCCAGGATCAGCGTGACCTCGGCCAGATTGCGTGGCGGCCGGCGTTCGGTGCCGGCGAAGATCACGTCGTCCATGCCCGCGCCGCGCATGGATTTGGGGCTCGATTCGCCCATCGCCCAGCGCAGCGCTTCGAGGATGTTGGACTTGCCGCAGCCATTGGGGCCGACCACGCCGGTCAGCCCGGGCTCGATCATGACCTCCGTGGGGTCGACGAAGGATTTAAAGCCCGAGAGGCGGAGACGATTGAACTGCAAGACTTCCTATCCCTCCGCCGTTCCGGCTAGAGCTGCCGGGCGATGGCCCGGTCGATTGCGTCGAAATTCAAGGCATTGTCGACGGGCTTGCCGTTGACGATGATCGTCGGCGTCGAGTTCACCTCATAGTCCCGGACTCCGGCCTGGCGCTGCTCGATGATCATGTCCTGCAGCTCCTGGTCGGCCAGACAGGCGTCGAGCTTGGCCTTGCCCAGTCCGGCACGCCGCGACAGATTGGCCAGATTGGCCTCGTAATCGTTGTTCAGCCAGTTGTGCTGGCGTGCGAAGAACAGGTCGAGCAGCGGATAGTAGCGCTCCACGCCCTGGCAGCGGGTGATCTTCGATGCCGCGAGGTCGGCCGGGTCGCGCACGAAATGGCGGAACACGAAGCGGACCTTGCCGGTCTCGATATATTTCTTCTTGAGCTCCGGGAGGACCACTTCGTGAAACCGGGCGCAACCGCTGCAGGTCAGCGATCCGTATTCGATGACCTCGACCGGCGCATCCGCCGCGCCGAGCACGATATCGCCGAGAATCTCGCCGCGCGGCCCGATATCGGCAGGCACCTCGGCGGCGTCCGCGGGCGGAATGATCGCGTTGCCGGCCGTCTCGACCGGCGCCGCGTTCGTATCCACGGCCCCGGTGGCGTCGTTGCCGGATTCGCCGCAGCCGGCGAGCGCGATCAGCGCAAGACCAGCAAGCATTGTCCAAAAGCGCTGGGA
>JAKSBY010000565.1 GCA_022360855.1 Sphingomonadales bacterium
AACCATGCGCCGCTTCCTTGGCGGCCAGCAGCGCTTCCTGCCGGAGTTTACGGCCTTATCGGCGCCCACCATCAATTCCTACAAGCGGCTCTGCCCCGGCACCTGGGCGCCCACGCGGGCCACCTGGGGCATCGACAACCGTACCTGTGCGCTGCGCGTGGTGGGCCGGTCGCCCGAGGCCCGGCGGATCGAGTTTCGCGTGCCCGGTTCCGACGCCAACCCCTATCTGGCGCTGGCCGCGGCTTTGCTGACCGGCCTCCAGGGTCTGCGCGACGGTCTGGAGCCAACCGCCGCGGTGAACGGCAACGCCTATGCAGAGCCCACCGACGACCATGCCTCTCTGCCCGGCAATCTGGCGGAGGCGACGGCGCTGTTCAAAGAGTCGGAGCTGGCCCGGGCTGGTCTGGGGGCCGCTTTCGTCGAGCAGTTCTGCCTGAGCCGGGAGTGGGAGGCGGAGCAATTCGCCGCCGCCGTAACCGACTGGGAGCTCAATCGCTACTTCGAGGCTATTTAGGTGTCGGCCACGTCCGGCTTCGATGTGACCTCGCCGGTGGACGGCCAGGTGTTTGCGCACCGGCCCTACGCTACGCCGCCGGAAATCGAGACGGCCCTCGGGCACGCCGTCAGGGCGCAGCGGTGCCTCGCCGACACGGCACTGGAGACGCGTCAGGAGCTCTGCCGCAAACTCGTGTCGTGTTTGCGCGCCGGGGAGCCGGATCTGAGCGCCGAGATCACCTGGCAGATGGGGCGGCCCCTGCACTTCGCCACGGGCGAGCTGGACGGCGTCGAAGAACGCGCCACCTATATGATCGACGTCGCCGCCGAGGCTCTGGCAACGCGTCGCGCCCAAAGGCAGGGGACCCTGAGCGCCGAGCTTCATTTCGAGGCCGCGGGCGTGGTGCTGGCGATCGTGCCCTGGAACTATCCGTTCCTGACCGCCGTCAACAGCGTCGTGCCGGCGCTTGTTGCCGGCAATGCCGTGATCCTGAAACCGTCACCCCAGGCGCCTCTCAGCGGTGAGCGCCTCGCCACCGCCGCACAGGCCGCGGGGTTCCCGGACGGCAGCGTGCAGGCGCTGCATCTGAAGAACGGGGATACGCTGCGCCTCGTCGCCGAGCCCCGTATCAGCCATGTGGTCTTCACCGGCTCGGTGGCGGTGGGGCGGCTGATCGGCGCCGAGGCCGGCAGATCCCTGACCGCGGTTACGCTGGAGCTGGGCGGCAACGACGCCGCCTATGTGCGGTCCGACGCCGACATTGCCGCCACGGCGGAAGCCCTGGCGGAGGGCGCGTTTTTCAACAGCGGCCAGTCCTGCTGCGCCATCGAGCGCATCTTCGTGACGCGCGGGGCCTTCGCGGATTTCATGGATGCCTTCCTGTCCGCGCAGGCGGCCTGGCGGCTTGGCGATCCATTCGATCAGGACACCCGGCTCGGCCCCATGGTCAGCGCCGAGGCCGCCGCAGGGTTGCGGACCTTGATCGAGAAAGCCGAGGCATCCGGCGCAACCCCGCTCGGCCCGGAACCGACCGACGGATTTCCCACGCCCGCCTACGTTCCCGCGCGCAGCCTGCTCCTAAACGGGGAAGATAACCGGATTCTGGACCAGGAGTTGTTCGGCCCGCTCGCCTGCATCGTGCCCGTTGACGGAGACGACGACGCCCTGTCGCGGATCAACGACAGCGACTACGGCCTCACCGCCTCGGTCTGGACCGAGGATGGCAATGCCGCCAGACACATCGGCGAACGGCTCGAGGTCGGCACCGTCTACCAGAACTGCTGCGATTATCTGGACCCGTTCCTGGCCTGGAGCGGACGCAAGAACTCCGGTATCGGGCTCAGCCTCAGCGCCCTCGGCTACCAGCAACTCACACGCCCCAAATCCTATCACCTACGCACCACCCTTCGACGCCCGCGCTAAGTCATGCCCCCAGACGAGCGCCGAGCCTATAGGCGGTTCAAGGAGTCGCTTAAGGCATGGTAGGCCCGCTCAGCCATAGCCCGGCAGCATCCGAACCTGCGACCTTCAGGTTATGAGCCCGTCGAACTACGATCTCGATTTTGAGTCGTGGGCAAGCTCTCTTGCATTCTCGAAACCAATTTGTCGTGGAGATGTCAATTAATAGTAATTCTGATGGTAAGAAATTTCTCATTCCGAGCTTTGGGAAATGAATTCAATGATTTACCGACCAAATTCGATTCTGCCCCTGACCGGCGGCATTACCGCCGTCGGCCGCGTTCTGCGGCTCGGGCGTCTGCTGGAGAGCCGCACCAATCCTACCCCGGGTCCGGCCCCGCGCCGATCGAGAACACATCGTAGAGCCGGCCGTTGACAATGACGTATTGAATATCGTCGGAATGACGGATGTCGCGCGAGGGATCGGAATTCAGAACCGCGATGTCGGCCAGTTTTCCCGGCTTCAGCGAGCCGATGTGTTCGTCCAGCCCGAGATACTTCGCGCCGTTGATCGTCGAGACCTGCAAAGCCTCCAGCGGTGTCATGCCGCCCTGGACAAGGCTCCACATCTCCCAATGCGCGCCGAGCCCCTCGCGCTCACCGTGGGATCCCATCTGAATGGACACACCTTTGTCATAGAGCCTTTTGACAATGCGGGCGGACGCGATATGCCCGTCGATCCCGCCGGTTTGAGCGTCCAGCGCCGCCTCGTCCTTCTCCAGAATGCTCCGGGGCACGTATCTGCGGAGCAGCGGGTGGGCAGTGACATCGCTCTGCCGAGACCAGTAGCGCTTGCCATAAAGCCCGCTATAGGCGGCGGTCAAAGTCGGCGTATAGGCGACATCCGTGCCGGACCAGAATTGCAGCACATCGTCATAGATGTTCTTGACCGGCAAGGCATGTTCGATCCCGGTATGCCCGTCCAGAACCGCGGACATGATCGGCCCGAATGTGCCGGGAGATTCGAGGACGACCCGCATGTCCAGCTCACGGGCGGCGGCGATAACGAACTGCCGCTGGTCACGCCGGGGCTGTGAATAGCTTTTCGCCGTGAAAGCGCCTGCGGATTTCAGCCGGATCAAATGGCCGCGGGCATCATCCGGGCTGTCTATCATCGCCCGGCGGGCAGACCCGTAACCGTAGAGAATCGAGCCCGTCGCGAAGATGCGCGGGCCGATGACCCTTCCCGCTTTCACGCGTTCGGCGGCGGCAAATATCTCACCCGTATCGTGGGACGGGTCATGAATTGTCGTCACACCGAAGGCGAGCGTGGCCAGCAGATTCCAGTTTCGCTGCGGCATAATGGAATCATCGGAAAGCCGGCCATGCCAGTGCACGTCGACAAGGCCCGGGATGATCGTCTTGCCGGTCGTATCGAGAATCCGGGCGTCGTCGGGAATGGGAAAGCTGCCCGCGGCGCCCACCCGCAGAATGCGATTGTCGCCGATCAGAACCGCTCCTCGCGGAATGATCTCGCCGCCTTCCATCGTTATTACTTTTCCGCCCACCAGCGCCAACTTGCCCTGCGGCGCGGAGGACCTCTCACTGAAACCAATCGGCGTGGGGTCCTGCGGCGACGGCGCTTCGGCCTCGGCGTCATACCGGTAAAGATCAGGGCCAAGGGTCCAATACAGTCGGTCATTGCCGGCCCAGGCGAATTCCTCGGCGCCGTGCCTTGTTATGCGGCGGCATGTGCTGGCCTGGCAGTCTTCTCCGAGGCTCACCGGTTCACTAACCTCCTGCAAAGGCATGACATAGAGGTGAAACCCGGCCTTTACGGCAATCCGCATGCCGTCCGGGGAAATCCGGTAGGCCGTTGCCCGGTTGCTGGCAACATGGACGCGCAAGTCGGAGCCGTCGAGCGAGACGCTGGCGAGGCTATATCCGTTGTGTCGCGGCCTTCCATTGGGGGACGAGAAGTAGAGCCGTTCTCCATCCGGCCCGAATTGAGGCGACACACCGCTCCGGGTGACCCGCTCTGCCGCCCTGCCGTCCAAAGCAAGCGTGAAGATACCCGCCTCCTGGCTCTCATCGGGGCCGGTCAACGGCCCAGCCTGCACGCGACGGAAAACGATCGCCTTACCCGTCGGATCGAAGCGGGGCTCCACATAGCGCCCGGGCTCGGACGTTACCGTGCTCGCCTTGCGGGCGGCCAGATCGAAGACCCGGATTGCGCCAAGACGCCGGTCATTCCAAGCCGCGAAAACGACGGCTTTCCCGTCAGGAGAAAATGACGGATGAAACTGAAATGTGTCGGCCTCGGCCGGCAAGGGGTTCGAGGAGCCGTCCGCAAGGGATCTGAGATAAACCCGCCCCAGCGCTTCATAGACGACATGCTTCCCGTCCGGGGAAACGTCGATGGACCGCAGCATCCTGACATCGAAATGCTCGGAAAACGGCGCCACTGAAAACCGCGGCGCCGTGGTCACACGGTGGGTCTGCCTTACGCGAAACGGTATGACCGTCACATCGCCGCCATGAGCATCGGCCCGCCGGATCTTGCCGCCGGCCCAAAAGACCACCGCCTGGCCGTCCGGGGTCCAGGCCATGGCGGGATAGACGCCCTGATAGCCCCACAGGCCCTGCAAATCCGCGTCGAGATCGGCGTAAAGAACCCGCTCCGCGCCCGAGCGGAGGTCTTTGACCAGAAGGTTCGAGCGCGCGCCATCGCGCCTGACGAAGGCCAGCATTTTCCCGTCCGGGGACGGCGTCGGACGGATGGCCCGCCCGACCGCATTGGCGATGCGCCCGGTACCCAGCTCCAGCTTCTTGATTTCGTAAATCTGCTCGCCGGCATATTTGGCAACAAAGAACGGCGGTGTCGTATCCTCGCTGAAATACAGATACCTGCCGTCGGCCGAATAGGCCGGCTCACCCAGGTCTTTCCGGTATTTGGGATGGTCGACGATTTTTCGGCCGTCGCCACCGAGACGGGGATAGACCCAGATTTCGCCGGAGCCGAGAACCGAGCGGTCGCTCGGCTGCTTGCGAACCGCGATATGCTCCCCGTCGGGATGCCAGACGGGGCTGCTGACGAAATCCCGCGATTCATGGCTTGCCTGGCGCAGGGTTCCATCCTGCAGCGCCATGACCCAGAGGTTATCGGCGCCGCCCTGGTCGCTGATGAATGCGATCTCCCGTCCGCCGGGGCCGAATCTCGGCTGCATATCCCAGGCCGAGCCGCTTGTCAGTGCGCGTGCCTCGCCACCGGAGGCCGGCATCACGAAGATATCGCCCAGGAAGTCGAACGCGATCCGATCGCCGTCGGGGCTTACATCGAGGTTGAGCCATGTTCCCTCGTCGGTATCGACGATCACGTCCGTGCAGTCGGCGCAGGACGTTTCGGTGGCACCGGCCTCCGCGGACACTGCCAGGGCTAAGCCGAAAAGACATAATGCGTAAACCAGGCGCATGAGGACGCTGCCTACAGGGCTTCGGCTTCTCGGAACAAGTGCTCGATAATCAGATTCCTGGCTTTGCCCGTAGAGTCCGCATTCAGGAAAACAATCACGCCGACACCGTCCTTTTCGCGGAATCCCATATATGTGTTGACTCCGGGATCGCTTCCCGAATGCCCCCACATGAGATCGCCATTTTCCAGCGTCCGCCGCGCCCAGCACAGGGCCCGGCCATCCCGGGCGTCCGACAGCATCAATTGCACGGTCGCATCCTGCAATATCCCCGGTGCGGCGCCGTTTCCGCCCGCGGCGTAAAACGACAGGAACAGCGCAAGATCCTCAACGGACGTGCGGATCAGGCCGTCAGGATAGTTGGGGAAGCTGTAAAGGCAATGCGGCATGCGGGCATCCGCGCTCATGCGATCGAGTGAATAGCCCGGCGCCGGCAGAACGGCCTGAAACGAGGCACGCGCCATCTCCAGCGCTTCGGCGGAAACCTTGCCGTATAAAACGGCATGACGGTCCGGTTCTATCTCGCGGATATGCCAGCCCGTGCTGTTCATGCCCAAAGGCATGAGGATATTTGCTTTGCAGTAGTCGGAAAAATCGGTGCCCGAAACCCTTTCCACGAGGTTGCCGAGAAGGCCATAGGCGACGTTGCTGTAGCCCCGCGACCGGACGTTTGGCTCCAGGGTTCCCGGCGGCCAGTCATGGAAATTGTCGTCGGCATCGTGGTAGGCGCCGCCGGGCCTGAAATATCCCTCGATCCAATCCGTCAGGCCGACGACCGGATCGCCACAGGAATAGCTGTTCCTGTAGAAACCTCCGTCCCTGATGGACGACCGGTGGTTCAGCAGCTGCCGGACCGTGATGACCTCGGCCGGAAATTTCGGATTCCTGACCGGGAAGGGAAAGTGATCCCCGACGTCGCTATCGAGGTCAATCCGCCCCGCCTCCCACAACTGCATGACCGCGGTTGCGGTAATCGTCTTCGAGATCGACGCGATATTCATGACGGTCCGGGAGGTCATCGGCACCTTTTTACCGATATCCGCCCATCCGTAGCCGCCCGACCAAACCAGCCTGCCGCCCTTTACGACCGCAGCGGCGCAGCCCGGGACGTCGAACTCCCGCAGCGTCCGCTCGATAAAAGAGCCCGCTGCATGGCCGCTCCTGGCATTTCCGGCGCCGAGCACGGCATAGGCACCGGCAAGGCACGAGCTCATCAGGAACGAACGACGGTCCATATTTATCATTATGGTCTCTACTTTAGTGCGGCGTGGCCGAGGCGCGCTTTAACACGCCTCGGCCGAACCGGCTGCTACAGCTTGGCGGATACCTGGAAGAGCACGGTGCGCGGCTCGCCCGGGAAATTGCCGCCGCGAGCGGTGAACCCGCTGGACTGATACTCGTCGTTCAGCAGGTTCTTCATGTTGATCTGGAAACTCAGATTCTTCCACTGCGTTTGCCAGCTCAGGTCGAAGATCACGTAGGACTTGACGTCCTGACCATTGAAATTGATCCGCTCGCTCACGTAATCCATGCCGCCGGCAATGGCGGAGCTCAGGAACGGTATGTCGTACCGGGTCCACAAACCGACCGTATGTTCCGGCGCGTTCGCAAACCTGTCTCCCACGGCAAAGCTGACGAATGTGCCGGCGCCCTCGATGATCCGGGTATCGTTATAGGCATAGTTTGCCATGAAGACCCAGCGGGAGGTGACATCCGCGATCAAATCCAGTTCAACGCCCTTGGCCCGCACCCGCCCGAACGAAACGAGCGAGTTGGGCGGGGCATTGGGGTCGGGATCGGCCTGCAACAGATTCTCTTTCGTAATCTGGTAGATGGCCATGCCCGCCTGCACCCGGTCGTCAAAGAGATAGCCCTTGACCCCGGCTTCATACTGAACGCTTTCTTCGGGATCGAACGGGCCGCTGGGGGAGAACTGGCTTGCCTGCCCCTGGGCGCGGAAACCTTCCGAGTAGGACAAGTAGAGCGATACGCCCTGCCACGGTTTGAAGACCCCGCCACCCCGGAACGTGACCGCGCTGTCGGAGAAGTCATTCAGACCGCCGGTCTTGTCCTTCTGCTTGAAGTCGTCGTAGCGAAGACCGCCGACCAGCTGGAACCAGTCGGTGATTTCGACCTGATCTTGCAGATAGATTCCGAAAAAGGACGTCTTGTTATCGATGAGAAACAGGGTCGGCAGATCGCCTACGAAAGACGTTCCATAGACCGGATTGGCCAGAGACAGGGGCGCCGCGCCGCCGCCGCCGAGATCTTCAAACGCATCCTGGACGAAGTAGTCGCCCCCCACCAGAATCGTATGCGCCATCCCCCCGATCTCGGTCTGATAGACCGTATCGAGCGTAAGGCTCAGCTCCTCGGTTTCACGCTCCTGCTCACGCTGCTGCCGCCTGACGGAATCGACTACGCCGTCGGCGTCGGAATCAAATGCGCCGCGGGGTTCATGGTAACGCTGGTCCCGCTCATTGGAGATATACCGGGCCGTGAAATTCGTTGTCAGGCTGTCGGTGAACTCATGCGCGACTCTCGCCTGCACGACGTGCGCCTGCAGCGTCTGGAAGTCGGTCGGCTCGGCAGCGCTCCAGCTTATGTCGGCCAGGAACTCACCGTCATTACTGACCGGCACGCCCCGGATACGATGGCCCATCAGGTCCTGATCCATATAGGTCGCTTGCAGCAGCAGCGACGTGCGGTCGGACACCTCATATTCGAGGCCGACGTCAATCAGCGCGTGGACTTCCTTGGTGTTGTTCCGGAACGGCTTCTTGGTCTGATAAAAGCCGCCGAGCCTTATCCGCAGCCGCTCGTCATCGGTTACCGCGCCGGAATACTCTCCGGAGAGACCATACAGGTCATAACTGCCGGTAAACAAGCTGACGGTGGCGTCCTTATCGGCGGTCGGCTTTTTGGTGACATTGTTGATCAGGCCACCGGGATTCGCGCCGCCATAGAGCATGCCGCTCGGCCCTTTCAGGAACTCGACCCGCTCGATATTGAACAGATGCGGCACGGCAAATTCGGAGAAGGGGTCGCCCCTGACGCCGTCATAGCGAATCTCTTCCTGCCTGAAGCCCCTGAAGGTCACGGCGGAATAGGCATATTGAGTCACGCCGCTGACGGATCGGTACAGGTCGGTCACCTGCCGCGCCGCCTGGTCGGCAATCAACTGCTGCGACAGCACCTGTATGGACTGAGGTATATCCAGCAGGTCTGTCGGCGTCTTCATGCCCGTGGTCGTTTCCTCGACACGGTAGAATTCCTTCACCCGCCCAACAACGACAATCTCCTCAACCTCACCCGCGTCGCTGCCCTCGGCTGCGATATCCGCGTCGTCCTGAGCAACGGCCCCACCTGAGCCGAATAGTATTGTGGCGATACTCGCCAACAAGGACTGTTTCAGTTTTCCTCCCGGCACACTTCCCTCCCGGTCTTGGTTTTTTGCAATTATCAGATGGCCGCCCTCGTTGAAGGAGGCTTGAAGACCGGTGTCTTTAAGGAGAAGTTCAACCGCCTTGCTAACGGTGTAATCCCCCTTAAGCCGATTTGCGCTGTACTCTTTGACAAGGTCAAACTGGTACAACACCGATATATCGGCCTGCCGGCCAAAAGCCGTAAGAGCGCCATCCGCTCTTTGCCGGGGAATATCAAACCGAATACGCTGCTTTTCCGCGCTTACAGGCTCAGGCGTTGCCAAAAGAATGGCAGCCCCGATAAGGGCCACCCCCAGCCTCGCAGCATGCACCCGTAAACGACCTAACGCTCCCCGGCCTGCAATGCCCGAAGGAGCCGGATCAGCCGCCTCATGAGCACCGCATGGTGGTAAGACCGGAAAAGCGCGAAAAACCCTTAATGCTCGGAAGAGAATTCTTTTTTTTTATGAAACGCCACGAAAAGGGACCGATAATTATAGTGCGGACAACTGAATCCTGTCTCCCTCCAAGGTTTCCACTTTAAGGCCGAAACCGGCGCTGAGAGCGGAAAGCAAGGCATCGATGTCATCCGTCTTGTAATGTCCGCCGATGCGCATCTTGGCAACCGAGTCATCCGTTATAATCAACTCTTTATCGGTATAGCGACCGATTTCCGCCAAGGCTTCCTCCAGCGTTTCACCAGAAAAAATCAAGGCACCGTCGCGCCAAGCCAGCTTGCGCTCTAGGATTTCGTCCGGAATCTGAGCCTCCAAAGTCCGGATAACCTCATCATAGCGCGCAGACTGACCGGCCGTAAGAAGCACGTGCTTGTCCGGAAGCTCTTTGTTGTCCGAAGTCTCGCCGCCGGGAATGAGAACCGGTGTATCGTCCAGCACTCTTACCGTTCGCGGTGTATACGAATCCGCAAGAACGCGAACGACCCCCTCGGTGACGGTCACGTCAACGAGCGCGCCGGTAATGCGCACATTGAAAACCGTACCGACCGCTTCTGCGGAGCCCGACCCTGCATAAACCACGAATGGGCGGCCGGGATCTTCGGCGACCTCGAAACCGGCCTCACCGGCAAACAGGGTAACGGAGCGCCGGGCGCCATCATAGTCTACCGACGCACGGCTGCCCGTATTCAGCGCAATCACCGAGCCGTCCTCCAAAATGTGACGGGCCTGCTCACCGGCCGCCGTCTCATACTCCGCCGGCAGCGGTGCATTCGGGGCAAAAAGGGCCGCCGCGACAACCGCCGATGCCAAGGCGGCGGCGGCACCGAACCAGGCCAGGCGCGCACGGGAGCCGATTCCCGGCCGCGACGGACCACCCGGGAGCCCGTCGCCGCGGTACTTCTCTTCCTGGCGCCTTTCGGATTGAAAATCGGCAAGGGGAAAGATATCCGCCAGCCCCTCGAGGATGGCCATTGAATCCCAATCGCCTGCCATTTTCACAAGACACTCGCGGTGCCGGCGACTCCTGCTCACCCATTCCCGGAGCGCATCCAATTCGTCGGCGGACAGCGCGCCGCGGTCCAGACGGACAATCCAGTTCGCCGCCTCCGCCGTTACTTTCATGTGGTCGGGAAATGCGATCAGTTCGCTCCCTGTCCTGGCGCTAGCCATGGCTCAGCCCACCGTTCTTGGCTATTCTGCCAATCTCCTCCTCCAACGCAAAATCACCGAGCGGGGCCGCCTCCAATTCGTTCATGTAGTCGCTACATTGGATAATGGCTTTCGTCAAATGCGCCTCAACGGTCTTCAGACTGATATTCATTTCATCTGCAATTTCCTTTTGCGATAGCCCGTACACGCGTCGCAGAACGAAGGCGCGGCGGCGCCTTTCCGGTAATTTGCCCACGGCACGGCAGAAAACCGCGAATTTTTCGCGGTATTCGAGCTGTTGATCCATGGACGGCACTTGCGACACAAGTGTTTCGGAGAGCAGATCTCCCAGCGTATCCGTCAAGCGGTACTCGCTCTTTTCCAACTTCTTAAGAGCAAGGTTCTTGGCCGCTTTGTACAGATAGGCCTTGGGGAACCTGATCTCGCGTTTGTTTTGGGCCTCGATAGCCTTGACAAAGACCTCTTGGATAATGTCCTCGGCATCATGTGGCGCCTTCTTCAGATAGCGCGCGACAAACCGCATGAGAGATTTGCGCATATCCGCGTAGACCAATCTCAGTTCGAAAAGATTGTTTTCAGCTTGTGAACTGCCGAATAGGGGATCTCTCTCGGTCTCTTCGTTTCCCAGCCCCCCTATTCCTGTGTTGACTTCCATAGTCATGCGCCATTTCACCAGTTTTGGGGCCTACGGGTATTCAAATAAACAGCCTATAGACGATTAATTACATATCATTAGAAATGTATATTCTAATGGACTGCCAGTTGAATAGCAACGGCTTTTGTTTCAGCCAAGATGCTCGGGATCAGGCTGCTCCGCGCACTTCGAAACCGACAACGCCCAGTTTCGCAGCCATTATCCCATGCGCACGCCGGCGATATCCGTCATAGGCGGCGGCCGTGCCCTCGGCGCCATCATCGGCACACGAGTGCCAGCACCATGAAAGCAAAAAGCAAGACCGGCTGACATACGTGTTTCCCTGTTTATCCCATTCGTCAGTCTCCACCCTTCGATTCCGACTTGGATTCACCGTTTTTTCCGCGATCCAGATCCACCTAACGGGCAAGAGCAGCGTTCGATGAGCGCAAGGTCTCTCTAACCGCGATCTCGCATTTAAAACATTTACATTAAAACTAAAATGTTTCTACTATGCCTCACAACTTCTCCCTCGGGGAAAGCCGCCTGGATCGGCTCGCCGTGAGGGGCAAAAAATGGGTTTGCCGCATGCGCCGGCCCGTAGCGGGGGTTCTTGCGACGCCCGTTGGAATCTGAGGAGGAAACAATGAAATCGAACAGGCAAGCGCTGCTTGTTGCAGCCGCAGCTCTCGGCGCGCTCGGGACAACGTCCGGCGGCATTGCGCAGAATGCGGAGGACCACGAGGAAGAGATGGAAATGATGGTCGTTGTGGGCAGCGCGATCCGCACACCGACCGCAGAATCCGATACAACGTCGCAGCCGGTGCAATATCTGACGCGTGAAAGTTTCGACCTGACGCCCGCCGACTCGATCGCCGATTTTCTGCAACAGCTTCCGGTCGCGACCGGTTTCGGCCGCACCTCCATCAACGACGAGTACAACGGCGGCCGCGCGTCGATCAACCTGCGCGGTCTCGGCCAGCAATACACCCTCGTCCTAGTCGACGGGCGCCGGCTTGGCGGCGAGAATGTTCCCGACATCGGTGCGATCCCGCCCGGTGCGATCGAGGGTATCGAGGTGCTGAAGACCGGCGCATCGGCCATCTACGGCTCCGATGCCGTCTCCGGTGTGGTCAACATCCGCCTGCGCAAGAATTACGAAGGCATCGAGTTCCACTCGTCTTACGGCGGCGCCACCTTGGGCGGTGGCAAGACATTCCGTGTGGGGTCGGTTTTCGGTCTTCAGGAGGGGCCGTTCTCTTTCACCGGCAGCTTTGAATATCAGGACGATAAAGGCTTCCAGAAGTTCCAGCGCGAGCTCACCCGGAGCCGTGACCACACGCCCTTCGGTGGCCTGGACCGGCGCAGTGGCACCATGACAGAGCCGCACCAGATCTTCCTGGCCACTGGTGAGCGGTTGGTTATGGACACCTCGCGCTTTGGCCCGGGCGTCGTGGCCACAGGCCCGGCGGACTTTGTGCCGCGCACGCCGGACTTTGCCATGTCCGGACAGGAGCAATCCAAACAGCCGCCCCAGGAACGCTGGTCGGCCCATTGGGCTTCGGAATACGAGTTCATGGATGGCGCGGTCAGCCTTTATACGCGCGGCTATATCGACAACCGCCAGCGGAATCTCATCATCCACCCGCCGATGACGTTCGTGACCGTTTCCGCGGATAACCCGAACAACCCGTTCGGTGTGGACGCGGGCGTCTTTTATCTCTTCAGCCCGACCGTCGATGTTCAAGGCGTCGACTTTGGCGAGACACCCTTCGACGACCTGATGCGGATCGATTCGAATACGCTGAACCTGCAAGGCACGGCCGGATTGGAGGGAACCATCGCCGAACGCTTCACCTGGGACCTCGGCTATACCTATTTCAGGGAACGCGCCAACATATTCCAGCGCAATGACATTGCCCTCTCCCCCGCTCGGGAAGCCGTGGACTCGGGCCTGTTCAATCCCTTCTGCATCTTCTGCAACGGTCAGGATGTCATCAATGCCGTCAGTGTCGACACATTTACCCAACGCATCAACAAGGTGCAGACCATCGACTTCACGATCTCCGGCGATCTCTTCGATTGGGGCGGCGGCACCGTCCAGTTCGCGGCCGGCTACCAGCACCGCGAGGTCGACTTCGCCCTTCGGCCGGACGAAGCGGCGCAAACCTACAGCTTCTGGTGGAACGGCTCGGCGTTCGGTCCGGAAAGTGGCAGCCGAAACGTCGATGCGGGATTCATCGAGCTGCGCGCGCCGCTCTATGACAATCCGGATGCGGATTTCTTCGAAGGAGCAGAGATCAGCGGGGCCGTTCGCCACGAAAACTATAGCGATTTCGGCTCATCGACCGTCTGGCAGACTTTCGGCAAGCTGACATTCGTGGACGAGCAGGTCATTTTCCGCGGCAGCTTCGCCAAGACCTTCCGGGCACCGAGCGTCGATGCCTTGACGACGCCCGAGGTGACGGCCTTCCAGGGCGGTCTCGCCTTCTTCGATCCGGTCATCGACGGGATCGTCAGCGAGCTCAACATCACATCGGGCGGCAATCCGGATCTCGCTCCGGAGATCGGCAATACCTTCAACTTTGGCCTTATCGTGCGCCCGGAATCGGTGCCCAACCTGTTCTTCAGCATCGATTATTGGCGTACGGACATCACCGATATCATCCGCACACCGAGCATTCAGGGCCTGTTCTTCGGCACCGAGACGGGGGGGTCGCTGAATCGCAATACGCAATCGGGCATTCCCGATGTCGATGTCCGTTTGGATAACGGGGGCAAGCTGGAAGCCGCCGGGATCGATTTCAGCGCCACCTACCATTACGAGGTTGGCCGGAACGACCTGTCCTTCTTCGCCAACGGCACCCGGCTCACCACATTCGAGGAAAGCGCCAATGCCGAGACCATCGTCCATCTGGGCGAGTTCAGCCAGTCCTTCAACGCGATTCCGAAATGGAAGGTAGTGACCGGTGTCACACTGGACCGCGGCCCGCTGGACGCTGCGTTGACGTTTAACTACACCGGCGGCGTGCGCGATGCCGTGGCCGATATCGAGCGCAAGACGGATTCTTACGAGACCATCGATATTCAAGTTGGCTACGACCTTGGCGCCTCGTTCGGCAACGGCATCCTGTCCGACACGCGCATCTATGTCGGCGCCGACAATGTCCTGGGCCACAAACCGATCTTCATCGCCGAGTTCTCGGACGCCGCGCTGGAGACATCGCCGAATACACTTCTCGGACGGTTCATTTACGCCGGCATCAGGAAGAAGTTCTAGCGCATATATTAAAGCGGATAGATACTTGACCGCCCATAGGGCCCGTAGAACAGGATGACGGGAAATGCCTCCTGCGTTACGGGCCCACCGGCAAGCCAAAAAAGCCGCCGGCCTGCTCAAATGTCGGACATTGCCTCCCTGTTAGACGCAAGCGGAAAAAAGGCAGGCGTTTTCTCTAAAAACCAGGAAAACCCGCCCGCAATGACTGCGATACGGGAAAAAATCCCTGCAACGTATTTGCTATCCTCGCACGGTCTGAAAAATGCAATCGTCGCTTGGCCCCATCGAAACCGTCACGCTTCATAACGTCCTCATGGCCCGAGAACGCATCCGCGGGATCGCATCGCGGACGCCGTTGAGGCCCTCCCTCGCCCTGGGACGCGACACCGGCCGCGCGGTTGGTCTGAAAATGGAGATCATGCAGGCGACGGGGGCGTTCAAGCTTCGCGGCGCGGCCAACTGCATCCTGGCGCTCGATCCCGAGCGACGCCGGAGCGGCATCGTGGCGGCGTCCTCGGGCAATCATGGTCGAGCGGTCGCCTATGTCGCGCAGAAACTCGGCATCCCATCGACCATCTGCGTATCGGAGCTGGTCCCGCCGGCCAAGGTCGCGGCGGTCGCGAGTCTCGATGCGGAGGTTATCGTGACCGGACCGGACCAGGATGCGGCAATCGCCGCCGCCCGCGAAATCGCGACGACGCAGGGCCGGGCCTATATCTGCCCGTTTGACGACCCCCACGTCATCGCCGGACAGGGCACCATCGCGCTCGAAATCATGGAAGACTGGCCGGATGTGGAGACCGTCATCGTTCAGGTCAGCGGCGGCGGCTTGGCCGCCGGCGTCGCGATGGTTCTGAAAACCATCAATCCCGAGATTCGGGTGATCGGCGTGACCATGGAGCGAGGCGCGGCCATGTATCACAGCCTGCGGGCGGGCAAACCGGTGCATGTGGACGAAGTCGCTACGCTGGCCGATGGCCTTCAGGGCGGCGTGCTGGCTGAGAACCGCCATACCTTCGGTATGTGCCAGCGATATCTTGACGAGATCATGCTGGTATCCGAAGACCAGATCGCCGACGCCATAACATATGCCTTCACAAAGGAGCGCCTGATCCTGGAAGGCGCCGGCGCCTGCGGCATCGCCCTGCTTAGAGACAAGCGCGCCGCCCAGCTCGGGCAGCATATCGTTGCCATCTGCACCGGCGACAATATCGATCCGGGCAAACTGCTCGAGATCGTGGGCGACTGAAATCCAAATCTCAATCTGCGGGGCCGGCGAAATCCGTCTGCGTCAGGGTGATTCGATCAGGCGCCCCATCAAGGGCCTCGCCGCGCAGGAACCGTTTTACGAGTGGACGAATGACATCGGGTTTTTCCCGGTAGAGATCACGGAGTACGCCATGGGTGCCGTTCTCGACGACTACAAGATGGCCGTTGGGGAAGTCGGGCATCATCTCAAGCGCGTTCATCAGCGGTGTCGAGAGATCCCAGGTGCCATGGACGAAAAGCGCCGGAATGTCCGACGGGGCGGCCGCCGGGAGCGCCGCTCTGGCGTTTGGCGGCGCCCATTCCTCGCACAGCGCAAAGTAGTGCGCGTTGATGTTGCCGAGAAGCGCCAATGCCGGATCCGACACGAGCGTCTTGCGTCGTTCGGCGGTTGGCTGGAGGCCGCAATCGATAGACGTAAACATGGCTTCCCGGTTGCCCGCCGGCGCCGGATTGTACGCGCCCTTGAATTGCGCCGTCCGCTCGGCCGCTTCGCGCAGATCGCCGTTCAGGAGCGGCAGCAGCGAAGCCGGCCAGTCCTGCGTTCCGACGCGCCCGACATGGCGGCGCCAGACGCGGCGCAACTCGTGGGCTCCAACAACCACATCGACGGCCTCGCCGGTGTAGGGGTCCCGAACCCGCACGGTGGCCGGGTCGCGGCCCAGCTTGTCGATGAGCGCGCCGACGGCGGCCAGGAAGCCTCCTTCCGGAACGTGAGGCGCGAGGTCGACGTCCTGCTCGGCAACGGCGAGAATGGCGCGGACCGAGTTCAGGACGCCGGTCGGCATATCGAAGGTATGGGCAGTGCCCTCGATCCCGCGAAACAGCACCCGCTCGACAATCTCCCGATGCCGCCTAAGCGTGACAAATCCCCATTCCGATCCGAAACTGCCGCCGAACAGGCTGATCTTTCCGTAGCCCAGCGCGCGCCTGAGATCGTCGATATCGTCGGCAAGCTCCAATGCCGTGTAGCCGTCCGGGTCGCGCCCCTGATCGATCCAGGCCTGCTTGCAGGTACGGGCGAATTCTCTGTACGACGCCGCCAGTGTCTCGGCGGACAACAGCCGGTCCAAAGGCGCCAGCCGCTGATGATTGGGGCAATCCAATTTTGGAAGAGAATGGCCGGCACCGCGCTGGTCGATGATCACGACGTCAGCGACCGAGCGCAGATCCTCAAGCATCGCAAGTGTGACCGCCAGATCGCCCTCGGCCGGATGTCCGACACCCTCGGTCCCGGCCCGGAGCCCCGGAAACCAGGAGCCGCCCGGCCCGCCCGCCAGCATGAAGACCGGCGTACCCGGCACCTCCGCCGTGCTGTCGAAGCGCATGAAATGAACCGCGACGAGCTTGCTGCCGGGCTTGTTCCGGTTTTCGGGCGCAAACAGGAACCCGCGATCCGCAAACAGATGCCGACCATCGCCAAGATCCAAAACCTCCGGCGTGGAGAAAACGTCGCCCGCTTCCTGGGCAAATACCGGGCAGACCGACACCACGGCCGCGATCATCGAAATCGCCATGCACAAACCCAGCGAAGGTAGCCCTGAGACAGTTCCCGACACAACTATCCTCCCTGTTCCGGCAAACCGTACTCGAGTCATAGCCTGGCGGCATCGACGCAGGTCACCGAATTACCGCGCTTTCCAGAAAATCTGTCAGGATCTCGTTGTGAATTCGGTGATTTCATCGTCTCAATCCCTCCTGTGCGACAGATGGTTACGGCCGCCCTCTAATTCCCCGGCTTCCATATCCGCGCACTCCCATTTTTCGGATGCGCGTAACCTGGATTGCTGATCGGCGAGTTTCTTCGCCAAGTGGCGGGCTGGTTTAGCGTTTGCGCAGACTCGGGTGCCCTTTCCGCTAAGCATCGGCATCGATTCGCACAGCACTCTGTATCAGCACGAGCTAGCTTGGCCTTGAGCATCAGGGCACGATACGGATGACCGCGCGACAAAAAAACACCGATTCCGGCCACGAGCTGACGACGGACGAAGCTTTCGAAATCGGCATGCTGGACGCTCATGACCAGGCGGCGCTGCAAGAGAGAAGGGAATTGGCTCCCGGCGGACTCGTCGAAGCCGCCATTCTCAGGATCGAGCAGATCGATCCGCAGCTCAACGTCATCACCTTTACCGACTTCGACAAGGCACGCAGGCGAGCCCGGCGCGCCACCGGCGACATGGCCGGCGTTCCGTGGCTGCTTAAGGACGGCCTCGATTATCCCGGTATGCCCTGCCGCGCCGGTTCCCGATCGAGGATATCGGCGCCGCCGGGCACGTGCTCGTTTCCGTATACCGACCGGCTCGACTCCCAGGGATTGGTTGCCCTCGGCAAGGCCAATGCGCCGGAGTTCGGACTGCTGCCGACCACCGAGCCCGTGCTCTACGGGCCGACACGCAATCCCTGGGCGCGCGACCGCTCGCCGGGCGGCTCAAGCGGCGGCGCGGCGGCCGCCGTCGCCTCCGGCATGGTCCCGCTTGCCCACGCGGCCGATGGCGGCGGCTCGATCCGCATCCCCGCCTCCTGTTGCGGCGTCATCGGGTTGAAGCCGGGCAGGGGCAGCAATCTGCGCGCGCGCGCACCGCATCTTATCGAAGATCTGATCGCCTGCGACGTGCTGCTGTCGCGCTCGGCACGCGATGTCGCCTGGGCGTTACACGCCGCATCGCCCGGGGGCGACGTGCCGGCGGAACGGCCGGCTTCCGGCAATCGCCGCCGCGTGGCGCTCTGCATGGACAATTTGTGGGGCGATGCGCCGGAACCGCAGGTCTGCGACGTGATCGCCCAAACGGCGGAGCTATGCGCGTCTCTTGGCCACGATGTGGAAGAGCGTTCCCTGCCCGTTGACGGCCCGGCCGTGCTGAAGAGCTTTCAGACCCTATGGGGATATCTCGCCCGCGACGTGGTAGCGCTTTGTTCGGCCGCCGAAAACACTGACCTGCTGGAGCCCTGGACGCGTGACCTCGCTGCATGGAGCGATCGTCTCGGCGTTCTCGACATGGAAAGCCTGCTCCTCGAAACCGCGCGCGCCACGGCCGCGCTCGACGCGTTCTTTGCGGACTACGATCTCATCCTGTCCCCGGTTCTGCGCCGGCCCGCGCTGGAGATCGGCGCGCTGTCGCCGACCCGCGCCTTCGACCATATCATGACGCTGATGTATGATTACGTCTCCTACACGCCGTTGCACAATCTGACCGGCTTTCCCGCAATCTCACTGCCGGTGTTTTCCGGGGCCGATGGCGTACCCATCGGCAGCATGTTCGCAGCCGCGCGCGGACGCGAGGACCAGCTCCTCGGGCTTGCCGGCGAACTCGAGGCAGCGACGTCCTGGACCGACCGCTGGCCACCCATATCTGTCGGGGCGCTGGGCGGGAAGAAAAATCAAGTCGATGGCGACTAGTACTGCCGTACACTATTCTGAGATAGTGCCGACGATGCACGGTTCCCTGCTTTTCCTGGTCCTTCTGCTTTCCGCCCCCATGGCACGTGCCGACGAGGTCGCGGAGTGGATCGCGCGAGAGGCGGTCCCCCTGAGATCGGTGGAGCTGACGGACGATTTCTCCGACCTGGCCCCGCTCAAGCCCATCATTGGCGATGCACGCATCATCAGCTTTGGCGAAGGAACGCATGACGTGCATGAGTTATGGGCCTTCCGAAACCGTTTGTTCGCCTACCTGGTGGAGGAACACGGCGTGACCGCCATGGCCGCGGAAACCGGCCTGGCGCCATCCTTCGCCACCGATGACTACGCCCTCGGCAAAGACGTCTCGCGCATCCGCGCGGCCCAGGGGGTGTTTTCGTGGTCCGATAGTGTTTTCGACGAAAATCTGCAGATTGTGGATTGGATGCGGGCCTATAACGCACGCCCGACGACCACGCGCAAGATCCGGTTCTACGGCCTGGAAATGAGCGGATGCATGCGCCCCGAGGGCCGCCCGCTGATCGAAAGCGCGCTCAGCTATGTCGCCCGGCTGGATCCGGCGCGCAGTAAAGCCAGCATGCGGGAATTCGCGCGCCTCCTGCAAAAGTTCAGTCGCGACGGCTATGGCGCGCTTACGGCAGACCAAAGAACATCTCTCCTGGCCGCCGTTCAGGACCTGGTAAGCCTTTTCGAGCGTCGGCAGGTGGTGTGGATATCCCGCACCTCGGCGCTCCAATACGAACGAGCCTATCGGCAGGCGGTCGCGGCGCGCCAGCTAACAGCCCACTTTCGCATGAAAGGCGAAGGCCGGGATATCGCCGCCGCCCAGAATCTGCGCTGGGCGCTCGAACGGGAGGGGCCGGAGGGGCGCCTCTTCGTCTTCGCCCATAACAGCCATGTGGCGAAGTGGCGGAAGCGCCCCGAAAACGACGACGATCTGCACAGCACCATGGGCGAATTTGTCAACGACTACTTCGGCGAAGACATGGTGGTCATCGGCTCGCTCTACGACCGCGGCACGGCGCGCGACCTGCTGGGCCTTTTTCGGCCCAGGAACGAAACCTACACCGTCCCCCCGTCAAAGCCCGGCAGCTTGAACGGATTGGCCGCAAAGTCCGGAAGGGCCCGCTTCCTGCTCGACCTGAAAAAGGTCCCGGACTCGGGGGCGGTCCCGCAGTGGTTCTCACGCTTGAGAACCATTCGCAACATCAACGTCAGGAGCGGCTATCACGAGATCGATACGCTCGCTGCCTTCGATGCCCTGGTCTTTTTGAGGGACATCACGCCCCTACGTTTGAATACGAAGGCGAATTCCGTGACCGCGCCTCACGGCTGCACGCGGTAGAATTCAACGTCGGTTATCCAGCCGAACTGGTAGGTCAGCACAAGACCGGTGAGCGCGCCACCCCGCTCTCTCGTGAAACGGATCACCAACCGGTCGGGGATGGCTACGAACTCGTCCTCGATCAGGGGCTCGAATGTGAATGGCGATATGGAGCGGGGCTCCTTTTCAAGGATGCGGGCCATCAGCTTGCCGCCTTCGACGCTGAATCGATAGGTGGCGTCGACCTCGGGGCTGTAATAGTCGCCTGCATATTCCGCGATCTGCCGTTTCGCCAGGCTGAGCCTTTCAACGCGCTCGAACCGCCCGGCCCCGTATTTGCGACCCTGCTTTTGTATGAAGAAGCGGGCGCCGGCCTCCGACCGCCCCTCGAACTCGATGATTAGGTTCTGCTTGTTTCGGAAACGGCTCATGGCGACGGGCTCGAAGATGCTGGGCGACGCATCGCCGGTAACAAGAAGACCGTTTCCGCGGCTCTCGACAATCATCGGCAGCCGTAGCTCGTTCTCTCGGTACACCCCCGTGAAGTCCTTCAGCTGCGCGGGCGATAGCGTGATCGCCGGCTCCTTAGGATCGGCCTGCCCATCGCTCGCGAGATCCAGGAATATGTCGGCAAGGCCCATCACCACCGGCTGGGCATAAATCCCGTTGTTGCAAAACCCGAAAACGCCGAGGGCGCGGTCGGGAAAGATCACCGTATGCGCCTTATAGCCATAGCCCGAGCCGCTATGGCCGATTGTTTTCAGGCCCCGGTAACGAAGAAGCCTCAGTCCGAAGCCGTAAGGCACGGGCGATCCATCGCGCAACCGGCCGTTGGCGCGCAGCATCCGCGTCAGCTCCGCACCCCCGGCAAGCCTGCTCTCGTCGGCAAACAGATTGGCCGTCCATTTTGCAAAATCATCCAGTCTTGTCATGAGACCCGCCGGGCCCCAATCGCCCGGGGCCTCGGGCAACCACTCTTCGCCGCGCCATTTCTCCTGAGTGTAGGAGTATGGAAGCGCCCGCCCATCCTTGCCGCGCGTGGCCGTGCCGAAATAGCTGTCCTTCATCCCGAGCGGACGAAAGATGTTCTCCTCCACATAATCCGCGAACGCCTGTCCGCTCGTGCGCTCTATGAGCTCGGCCAGCAGCAGGTAGTCGGAATTGCCGTAGCGATAGTCCGTTCCCGCCGGGAAGTTTGTCGCACGCTGCCGGGCCAACAATCCGACACGGCTGTCTTGGCCGAGGTAGCGCCGCATCTTGCCCGTAAGCAGGATCAGCCGGCCGATATCGCGCAATCCATTGGTATGGTGTATGAGATCCCGGATCGTGATCGGCGCGCCGTAGTCAGGAATCTCGGGAACGTATGCCCGGATATCGTCACCCAGGGAAAAATACCCCTGATGTGCGGCGAGCGCGACGGCGGCGGCGGTAAACTGCTTCGTGACCGACGCCACGCCAAAGACCAAATCGGGCGTATTCGCAATGTCGTGTTCAATGTCGGCAAGTCCGTAGGCGCCCTGATAGACCCACGACCGGGTATCCAAATCCAGAACGCCGAGGGCGCACCCCGGTGCGCCGGCCTCATCAAGCTCGCCAACGAAGACATCGGCGCGCTCAATGGCTTCGGCAACACCGGATACCGTGGCGACCTGGCCCCAGCAAGGCGGAGCCAGAAGGAGGAAAGTGCCCAGGAACGCGATTTTCACGATAGACATTCTGCACATTTGCCCAGGGGCCGGGCTTTAGGAAAAAACAGGCGGACCATGCCTGATTCGCATGGCCCGCCATCCACTAAAGACCGGAAATGGCCTATAGTCCAAGCCTCACCCGCGCAAGAAAGGTCCGCGGCGGGTTGATGTCTACGTTGTTCGACGACCCGAAGCCGGAGAAGATATCGGCATTGGTCACGTTGTTGGCGAGGATGCCGAGCTCGACGTGATCGGTCACCGAATAGTTGATGCCCAGGTCGATCCGCACGAAGCTCGGCACTTCCAGCGCATTGCCGGCGCCGAGAAAGCGGTCGTCGGTGAACTGCAGGGCAGCGGTCAGGCCAACCCCCTCGAACGGTCCGGAGCCGATGTCATACCGCCCGGTGAGCGAGAAGGTGTTTTCCGGCGCGTAGCGGAGGTCGGTACCGTCCAGGGAGGGGTCGTTGCTGACCACGTTGCTCGTCATGTAGGCATAGGCCGCATAGACGGTGAGACCGGGAAGAGGCTCGCCGCTCACGGACGCCTCGAACCCTTTCGTGGTGACGCTGCCCAGGGGAACCTGAAACCCGGGATTATCCAAATCCGGGGTCAGAACATCCGGCTTTTTCACCCTGAAGAGGGAAACCGTACCGGACAAGCCGCCCATACCGAACTTGACGCCGCCCTCGTATTGCACGCTGCTCTCCGGCGCGAACACCGTATTGTCGGCAGTCGTTCCCGAACGGGGAATGAAGGATTCCGAACGGTTGCCGAAAACGGATATGGCGTCGGTGACATCGGCAACGATGCCGAACATCGTAGGCACGTCGGACTGGCTGACCTTGTTGCCGGTGTTCTCCGACGTGATCTTCGCGTAGCGAAGCCCGGCGATCAGATGCACACGGTCGCCGACCGACATCCGGTCCTGTATGAAAACCCCGACGGTCTTGTCGTCGATCTCGGAAGGCAGGAAACGGATCCTGTTATCCAACTCCAGGACCGCCCCATATACCGGCGCGTACAAATCGATCGGATTCACAATGAACCGCGTCTGCAGATTGTTGAATTTGGTCGTGAAGTATTCGCCACCGACCGAGACTTGGTGAGTGATCGGACCGGTGACGAATTTACCTGCCAGGTCGACGTAGCCGGAATAGTCGTCGCCATCGCTGACATTGCCGATCTGCAGCCTGTTCAACGTACGAAAATCATCCTGAAGAAGACCGATGATCGACTGATCGTCCCGCTCGACATGCGTATAGGAAAAAACCGCCCTGGCGCTCAAAGAATCAGTGAACTGATGCCTCAGGGTAACCTCGATATTCGCCGTCTCCCGGGTCCGCCCGACGCCTTCCTCATCGGGACTTTGCACATAAAAGGATCTCGGGTAGTCGCCGTTTGGGTTTTCGGTGAGAAGGCCGGCCGCGGGTCCGCCCAGATATCCGCCGGCAGGCTGATCGGTTTTGGCATAAACGCCGAGAATATTGAGGGTTGTATCGGAGGACAGCGCCCACTCGATCACCGGCGCGATGGTCAGCTTTTCCTCCTCCCAAAAATCAAGAAAACTCTCCCTGTCCTGGTAGACCGCGTTCAGCCGGACGCTTACGCTGTCTGTAATCGGACCTCCGACATCAAGCGTAAAGCGCTGATGGTCGAAGCTGCCGAGCTCGGCCGCGGCCTCCAGATGGAACTCTTCCCGCGGCGTTTTTGTGACGATATTGATGACAGCGCCGGGCTGCATGGAGCCGTACAGGACCGACGCCGGCCCCATCAAAACCTCGATACGCTCCATGAGCTGCGAGTCCAGCGGGAAATTGGCGGTGTTCAGCCGGGCACCGTTGATGACCTGGGTGATGCTGAACCCGCGCACGAAATACGCATCCGCCAGCCATCCGATTTGAGAATATTGCGTAGAGGCCGACGGCACGAACCGCACGATATCGGTGATATCCACCGCAGCCACGTCGTCAAGGAAGCCCGTATCGAAGACCTGGGCGGTCTGCGGCACGTCGCGCAAGCTGTCCTCCCGGCCCCGGCCGAAGACGGTAATCGACTCTAACGCCCCGAGGCTATCCTCGTTACCATCCTGCGCCCGTGCCGTATCCACCCCCGCAACAAGCGCTGTAGTCGAAAGCAGCGTAACGATGAATTTGCGGCATACTGAATGAGGAGACCGCATGGCTCGTGGACTTCTTATACACATATTTCCTTCCCTTTTTTTGCACGGATAATTGTTGCTTTCAAAGCTCTGGTCAGCCGCGAGCCTTGGCGGGACGATCCGTTTGCAGCGTTGACGGTCGCCTGGATCCCTCATCATCCCTGACTGAGAACACTATTCGCGTGCCGCAGTGGCCGCTTAGCACCCTGATCTCGCGGCCTAGCTTTTGGGATCGGGGCCCGCATATGCCAGGGAAACCGAGCGCCTAGGGCGGAATGATTGCGCTCCTCGGCCCCGCCGCAGCTCAAAAGCTAGGCCGCGAGATCAGTATGCTAATTGCCCGGCGTAGCGCGTTGTTAATGTCGTCGATTGGCGCTCATCGGAGACGCAGTTCTGGCATCAAATCCGACACTGGTTTTTGCGATCCTTGCGGCGATTGCCGCGGCGGTCTACGCGATGAGCATAACGCCCAGGTTCAGCGGCCTGTTCAGGCTGGCACCGCCTGTGGTCTGGCTTTATTGCCTGCCGATGCTTCTATCGAGTCTCGGCCTGCTGCCGTCCGAAAACGAACTGTACCGCTGGCTGGCGACCTATATCCTTCCGTTCTCGCTGTTGTTGCTGACGCTTACGGTCGACCTCAAGGCAATGGCGAAGATCGGGCGGCCGGCGATTATCATGCTGCTCGCGGGCACCGGCAGTGTCGTGCTGGCCGTCGCCGTCGTATTCCTCTTCACACGCACGTTTCTGCCGAGCGACGCCTGGCAAAGCCTTGCGATGCTGACTGCTTCCTGGATTGGCGGATCGGCCAACATGCTGGCGATGCAACAGAGCCTGGAGGCGGACGCCTCGCTTTTGGGGCCGGTCATTGTAACGGATACCGTAGTTGCCTATGGCTGGCTGGGCGCCGCAATCGCGCTGAGCGGCTTCCAATCGGCGTTCGATCGATATCTGCGCGCCGATCCGGCTATCCTCGACACGGTAGACGCCGAATTGGGCCGCACCCAGGCAACACGTAAGCCGGCCAGGATTGACGACATCATGATCATTGTCGGTGGCGGTTTGGCGACCGCAATCCTGGCCCGGACACTCGCCGAATCCCTGCCGCCGCTGGGCGACCCGGTCATCATCAGCGCCTCGAGCTGGACGGTTCTTTTCGTTGTTACGCTCGGCATTGCCTTGTCTTTCACTCGGATGCGCCGGCTCTCGGATGCCGGCGCCGGTGACATCGGATATTGCGGTCTCTACCTGCTTCTGCCGGCGATCGGAGCGCAGGCAGACCTACGCGCCATTCTCGAGGCGCCGCAGCTCATGGCGGTCGGGCTGCTGATCCTGCTCATCCATATCGGCGTTTTGGCGATAACGGCACGACTATGCAGGTTCCCGTCTTTCTTCCTGATCGCGGGGAGCTTCGCCAACATTGGAGGTGCCGCGAGCGCACCGGTCGCGTCCGCCGCCTACCGCGCCAGCCTTGCTCCCGTCGGCGCGCTGATGGGCGTCGCCGGCTATCTGCTCGGCATCTATATTCCGCTCGCCGTCGCGGCCTTGCTGGCGGCAATGGCTTAGTTCGCTTGATTATGCCCGGCACGGCCGGAAGCCTGCAGAGTGTTCTCGATGAACGCGTCGATTTTCCTCAGGTAGCCGATTTGGTTGCGATAGAGACGAATGCTGTGCGCTTCGCCCGGCATGATAAAGGCATCGACGGTCTTTCCACGTTTCTGCAAGGCGAGGTAGAGTTCAAGCGTCTGCTGCATGGCGGCCGAGCCGTCATTGTCGCCGTGCAGGAACAGTACCGGCTCCCGGCCCCACTGATCTATCTTTGATATGGCTGAAGACTCGTAGGCGAGCCGCTCCAGCTCCAGCCGTTGCGGAATATTGAACTGAAGGGGTTCGTTGAAGTCCTTTTCCATTTCGACGACCCAGTCTCCGACACCGGCGGAGACAACGCCGAGCGCAAAGACATCGGAGCGCGCCAAGGCGTTGGTGACGATATGCCCGCCGTAGGAATGGCCGAAGGCCACAATCCGGCCGGGATCGATTTCAGGTATGTTTGCCTTCAGATACTCTGCGGCGGCGATAAAATCCCGGGCATCGTCGGCTCCGCGGCCGCCATATCTCTCCGGTTCACGGAAGTCCAGGCCATAGCCGATACCGCTTCGGTAATTGACGCTCAGGACAACACATCCCCGGCTTCGGTAGTATTGCAGTATCTGAGGATAGCCGAAAAAGGCTTTCCAGACGGGATAGACCTTGTCCCGCGGGCCGCCATGGGCGTGAACCACCACCGGGCACCCTTTTTTGATCTTCCGGGGGCGCCATAGGACGGCGGGTATCTTCATTCCATCGAACGAGTCATACACTATGACCTCGGCATCGCCGGCCTTCCTTGTGATAGGATCGCCGGGGTGCGGCCCGGTGCTCAGCTGTATCTCGCCGTTCTTTTCGGTACGAATCATCAATCGTTCGGGGACCGACGCGCTCGCATGGACGTAGAGTATGGCGCCGTTTTTCATGAACTGCGCCTTGGAGCGCATACCCGGTTTGCCGGCCGCCACGCGCCGGGGCTTCAAGCCGGTGCGCAGAGCCATGCGATAAAGGCCGAGGCGATGGGGTTCGGATTGCGAATTGGCCCAATAGGCAATGTTTTGTCGGTCGGGCGACTGCACCGCACCGTCGACCTCAAAATCTCCAGGCGTCAGAAGCCGCGCGTCTCCGCCGGACGCGGAAACGCCGTAAAGCAGCTTCCAGCCGGTTTTTTCATACGGAAAAACCAGTGTGCCGTCCGCCAGCCAGAGAAGGTTCCCCGCGCCGCCGAGGCCTGAATAGCCACTGGCACGAAACCCGTTGAAGCGAGCGCCATAGCCCACATCGGAGGTCCAGACCTGGTTTCCCAGACCGCTCAGCGCGTCGGCAACGACAACCGAAAACGGCGCGCCTTCACGGTGATTGGAAAACCGCCAAGTCTTCGGTTCGTAGCCAAAACGAATGAACGCGATCTTGTCGCTTCCCGGAGACCAGACGGGACTCTGGTCGATTCCGACGCCGGGCGCCATGTAAAGGAGGCGCCGCGTATCCAAATCGAACACACCTACGAAGGCATATTTGCCCCGATCATATCCCGAGCGGTCGCTCGTAAACGCAAGCTTGGTCCCGTCCGGCGAGAGCAGCAAATCACCGAGCGCCCCTCGCGTGGCGAAGAGACGAAGCGGTGCTGCTTCTCCCGACAAGGCATAGGACCAGACGGCGCCGCCTTTCAGCACGAAAAGCCTGTTGCCATCCGGTGAAATAACAAGATCGTCACCAAACGCGCTTTCGCCAAGGTCAAGGCGTTTAACGTCTCCATCCCTCAGCGAGAGAACGAAAACCATCGGCACGGGCGGATCGGGGAGATGCGCCGGATTAAATCCCGCCTTGCCGCGAACGAAGACAAGGCGGCTTTGGCCGGGGACGAATCCGACCAGCCTGATCTCCGCTCCGTCATCGATGTCATAGCCTGTTACCTGACGGGCCTCGTATTGCGGCGCCTCGGCCAGGAATATGTTCCAGATTCCCCTTGTCTGTTCGACCCAGGCGACCGTTCCGTCCTCGGCCGCCGCAACGTCCCTGACAGCCGGTATGGCCAGGAGCTCCTCAAAAGCAAATGGCCTTGGCGCGGCCGTCTGTGCGGCGGCACCGGAGATGCCCATACATAAGCACAGCAGCATCAAAACCAGCCTGTTCACCTTTTTAAAACTCGGCAGCGACGGTTTCTTTCAACGCCTCGATCGCCTGCTTGTCAAAGACCCGGCCGGAGAAAATCACCGCCGCGATCTCGGCGGCATTGGCGATATCCCGCAGCGGATCGGCCTCCAGCAATACAAGGTTGGCAGACATGCCGACGGCGATTCCCCCGAATTCGCCCTCACGTCCAAGATATCGGGCCGGCACGATAGTAGCCGCACGCAGAATCTCCATCGGCTCCAGGCCGGCCTTCGCAAGATGGCCGAGCTCGTCGTGATAGCTGAAGCCCGGGAAGACCATTGTATCGTTCGCATCGGTGCCGACCATCACCGGGACCCCGGCTTCGTGCGCCATCCGGGTAATCGTCAGCCCATGCCGGTAGAAATGATCATAAAGCGCCGATACGGCGGGGGAGACGGACGCGGTCTCGTCAAGATCGCCACGCCACTTCCGGGCCATAAGCGGTTCCGGGATATATCTGAGCCGCGGGTCGTTGCGATAGGCGGCCTCGCCGGCGCGCGCGTCCATTTCCCGCGTCTCGTGGGTCGGCACATAGTAAACGCCGAATCTTGCGAGACTGTCGAGCACCGCCTTGCACCGCGCCGGATTGTACCCATCAAGCGTTTCCCGCAGCCGCGTTTCGTCATCGGGCGCTTCGCCGGCGGCCATTGAGGCGCGGTAGCTCGGCCCGTAGTCACTGCAGTCGTAAAGCAGGACGCGCGCGTGCTCGATGGAACGATGGCCCGCCGCGGCGGCTTCCAGAACATCCATGGCCCGCGGAACATGGCCGGCCACGGGCAAGCCGAGCTTCTTTGCCTCGTCCATCATCGCGAAATAGGCCGCTGGCGGAACGCTGGAATAGGATTTGATGAAATCCACCCCGCGCTTTTTCAGAAACCGCACAAGCTCACGCGCCTCTGCCGCGGTCTCGGGGTGGTAGAAATCCGGCGCCCCTTCCGGAAGTTCCTCGCGATATGCGACCCCTTTGACGAAGTCGCTCGAGAGCGCGAGAAGATGGGGGCCGACCGTCTCCCCTGCTTCGATCCGCGCGCTCAGGACCCGCATATCGTCAACACAAACGGACTCGTCACCACGCGGCTCCCAGCAATCGGACGACATGTCACGGACGCCCGTCACGCCATTGGCGATGAACAGCGGACCGCTGAAACGTGCGAGCAACGGATGCTCGGCCATATGCACATGCATGTCGATCAATCCCGGGATCAAAAACCGGCCCTCACCGTCAATCTCCTCGGCGGCGGCATAGTCGGGGGCATCCTGCGATCCTGTGATCGCGACGATCCTGCCGTCATCGATGAAGATCGTGCTGTCCGGACGCACCGTCCGCGTGGCCGGATCGATAAGAGTGACGTTGGAAACGGCGAGCGCTACCGCCGTTGGCAGCGGCGGCACCGCCTTGGACCCACACCCGGATAACAGCAGCGCCAGACAAAGCCCGCCGATTTTCCATACCCCCGATAGCATCGTTACCTCCCTAACCCGATGGCGTACCGCTGCTTCGTCTGGATACGCCCAGTTTCCATCATCTGCTCTGGTCCAATCAGTTCCAACGAATACGAGACCGGGGGCCGCGGCTCTGTCTTAGCGCTTGAGGTCTGCCCTTAGCGGACGGCCGCGGTCCGGATCAAATCGCTAACCCCGCTTCTTAAAGGCAAAGAGGCTTGCCATGAAGTTGAGAGATGCTCGGACAACAATGAGGGCATGACCGGGATACAGCAAGGGATGCGAATGGAACGCAACGCGCGGGCTGCCAAAGACGGGCATCCTCCTCCGCCTTACCTTTTGTTTCTGGGCGACGTACCGCTGCAGCCGATGGCAAAAACGGCGGCGGGCCTGCTGCAGTGGCGCCCTGAACTTTGCGTTGGAAAGCTCACGCTTCCGGGATGTGCCGTCGAGATGGACATTCCGGAAATGACCCCCAAAGAGGCTGTAGGAGCGGGTGCGAAAACTCTGGTCATTGCCGTGGTCAATCCGGGGGGAACACTCCCTGACGCATGGATTCCGGCCCTTGTAGAAGCGCTGGAAGCCGGTTTGAATATCGCCTCCGGCGCGCATGTTTCGTTGTCCGTCTTCCCTGACCTGAAGGACACCGCAGCCCGGCTCGACAGAACCCTCTACGACGTTCGACTGCCGAAAATGACGTTCGATGTGGGCGATGGTGTCAAGCGGGCAGGCAAACGGATCCTCACGGTGGGGACGGATTGCGTGGTCGGCAAGAAGTATACCGCCCTCGCGCTGGAAAAAGCGTTGCGGGAACGGGGCGTGGACGCTGATTTCCGTGCCACCGGTCAGACCGGCATCCTTATCGCGCGGCGCGGCGTCGCGATAGACGCGGTCACCTCGGACTTTATCTCGGGCGCCGCCGAATGGCTTTCGCCGGCCAACGCCCCGGACCACTGGGACGTTATCGAGGGGCAAGGCTCGTTGTACCATCCCTCATTTGCCGGCGTCACCCTCGGGCTCATTCACGGCAGCCAGCCTGACGCGCTTATTGTTTGCCACGAGCCGATACGCAGACAACTCCTGAGCCTGCCCTACCCTATCCCGCCTCTTAAAGAGTTCATGAAGACCAACCTCGACGCGGCGCGGCTGACAAACCCCAACGCCATCATCGCCGGGATGAGCCTGAACACATCAAAGATGTCGGCCCAAAGCGCCGAAGAAGCGGTTGTCGCCATGGAACAGGAGACAGGATTGCCCTGCTGTGACCCGATTCGTCACGGCGCCGGCAAGATTGCCGACCATCTGATTTCCGTTCTCGCCTGAGTTCTGCCGATGCCGGTCCGGCACGGGCTAGGAACGATCGGTCCCCTTCGGCGCAAACTGTGCCATGCGGCGCATCTGGATCGGCGAAACACCGAAAGCGGCCTTGAACGCGCGCGTAAAGCTGGGTGGATGGCCATATCCAATTTCCAGCGCGATCTCGATCATCGATTTATTGGAGTTTTTCACGAGTTCCAGCGCGTGTTCGGCCCGCAGCTTATCGCGAACGCTGCCGACGGTATCCCCATAAAGATGGCGAAAGCCGAGCTGCAACTTCTGCCGCGTCATATCAACAGCGTAGGCAAGCTCGGCGATATTCGGCGGTTCATCCAACGAGGCCTTCAGATAACGCATGGCGCGCTTTACTTTCGCGCGCTCTTTTGGCGATAACGTCATACGGTCCGCATCGCACGAAGACGCGGCGCCGAATTCCTGAAGCATGAGATAAACGAATTCCAGCGCCTTTGCCGAAAGATACGCGCGCCGATATCCGGCCTGCATCCCGCATTCCAACAACTGGGTCGCGACATAATAGGCATTTGGCGACAACATGATATTGCGATATGGAACACGTGCCGTGCCCGAAACGAACTGGTTAATCGCGTCCGGAACATCCCGAGGGCCGAGACCGGTGGCCTCAAACAACAAATCGCGATCGATAATGATACTTACCCAGCGAAGACTTTGGCCGCGCTCGTAAACCGTTTCAAACCCCTCCCCATGATCCATGCCGTAGACCGTGCAACACCCATTGCTGAGCTCACCATCCAACCCCTGTGAGCCGCTGATTTCGACACCGCCATTGAGCACCGCCGTCAACACCAGCTTGCGCCCGAAACTATGGCGGCGGAACAGAGACCGTTGCGCGACCATATCGACGGTAATCAACCACAGCCCATCCTGGAGCTGGCGAAACTCCCATTCCCCGGTCGCGAATCTCTTGTCATAGATGCAACGATACCCGGCGTCATCGAGGATTGGCTCGCGCCAGCCGTCGGGCAGGCGCTCGGCTGACTTCGACGCCAGCACAGAGAGCAAGCTGTCAAAATCACGATGCGCATGCGCGCCGACGATTACCGCTTCTTCCACGCCATTCACCCTTTACTAAAGCGCGCCGCAGGAGCTGATACGAAGGAACGACTCTATCATTAATTGGAAGGCCAATCCATAAATTGACACATAAGCTTCACAGTTGCGACTGGCACAGATTGCTCATCCCATGCCGACGCCACTCCCTGTCATAAAGCAGCTTTTTGAAATTGCAACTCATTTTCATTAACTCCCTGTGAAAAAACCTGATGCTGTTGATAGGCGTGGTTTTCCGGCCGGCTGGAATGTCCTTCCCCTCTAAAACCGTTCCAAAATCATCTTAGCATTTTATCGGCTCATCCCCGTGCGTGCGGGGAACGCCTCGCACAGCGCCATCTATCCGACCGCTGCGACATCCAAGCTGTGAAACACCAGCGGATGCCAGAAAATGAAGGTCCAGCACATCCGCACAAAACCCTACACTCCCAAAACAAACGGACCTCATGGCTCGCCCATGGGGTTGCGCTGTCCTGACGGCGGGGAGCCTGACAGGCTCCGAAACACGGCCGCTTGAGATGTGCGGAAACCGGTCACGGTTCCATCCTGGCTCAAGATGACGTCGGCCGTGAATTGCGGCCCAGTATGATAGGGCCAAACCTTGTGCGCCTCGAACCTGGTTGGCGACACCGGCAGCAACAGGAATTCAAGGGCACCCACTTCGAGGATGAAGCGCTTTCCTTGGCGGATGACGCGGCTGCGGCCAAAACCGGTATCTTCCTGATAATCGCCTTCCAGCGGCGCCAGCCAGGCGCACTCTTGTTTGCTCAGATGCTCTCTGGGCGGATCGCACAGCTGTTTGCCACCGCCCGCCTCGTTTTGATATCGCAGGAACGTCTCGCTCCAATCCCGGCCGCCTCTTCCCAGGGCATGATCGATCAGCGTTTGAAAAATCATCCGCGGCAAAAACGGGTTGTCCGCATTCGCGAGGACGGAGACGGCGAAATCCAGGTCGGGGATCAGCCCGGTGATGGCGCGAAATCCGTCGATGGAACCGGTGTGGTAGACGATCCGATGCCCGCCATAACGATGCGTGTACCAGCCGAGCCCATAGGCCGCATCCGTCACCTCGCCCGCGAAATCCCCCATGGCCTGCGACATCTCCGCCTCGGCAAACGGCCCTGTATCCGGCGTATGCGGAACATGGGCCTGCTGCAGGGTCTCCAACGGCAGCAGGGTTTCGCCGCCGGGGGTCTTGCCGGTCAGCAGAAACGAAAGCCACCGCGCCATGTCAGACGCAGTGCTGTTGACCCCGCCGGCGGGCGCGGCGACATGATCCTCGTAGCGCCACGGGATGAGCCGGACCCGACCGTCGGTCGCGCGCAGATGGGGATGCGCGAAGTTGCCGGCGGCCTGCGCCGCACGATGGCAGGCATTGGTGCGCCGCAGGCCGAGAGGCCGGCTTATGCGCTCCTTCAGAAACTCGGGCCAAGCCATGCCGGACGCCGCCTCCAGGACTTCGCCGAGCACCGTGAAGGCATCGGTGCAATAGCCATAGCCGTCGCGAAAAGCATGGCGAAAGGGCTGGTGCCGCATCCGCGCGATGAGGTCTTTGCGGTCCGCCGCCGCCTGCCTGTGCCGGCCTTCCGAGGGCAGAAGCCCGAGACGGTTGCAGAGTAGATCCCTGACGGTGACCTCTTCGGTCGCCCGAGGGTCCGACAGGCGAAGCTCCGGCAGGAACCTCGGGACCGGGTCGTCCAGGCCGAGCCGCCCCTCCGCCTGCAACATCAGGGCGGCGGTGACCGCAAACGGCTTGGAGCAGGAGGCCAGCGCGAACACGGTGTCGTCGTCGACGGCGGGCTGGCTGTCGACGCAACGGATCCCGTAGCCACCGGCAAACACCGTATCGCCGGCAACGACCGAGAGCGCCAGGGCCGGCTGCCGCCAGTCGTGCAACGCTTGCTCCACAAGAGTTTCTAAGGCGCAGCGATCGAAGTGCATGGCTGGTCAAAGCAAATAGACATAGAATTTATAATCTATATATAATGAAAAGAGAAATGTAATTAACCTGAAAAAACCTCGTCAAGCAGTAGCCAGAGGCTTTACAGTTTGAAATCTATCTGAAATTTCAACTACCCTCGCTCCAAGGGAGCGGGAGACCGGAACGAAGGCATGCAGAAGACCAGGCGCTCACAGGAACAGCGGCGGCAGGAAACCCGAAGGCGATTGATTTCCGCCACCATTCAGGTGATCAACGAAAAAGGCTTCGCCGCCATGCGGACCGGCGATATCACCAAAAAGGCGGGCGTGACCTGGGGCGCGGCACAGCATCTGTTCGGCGGCAAGGCGGAGCTTTTGACCCAGGTCGCTTCCGACGTCTCCGACACGCTGATCGATACTCTGGAGACCGATATCGACGCCGACCTGCCCGCCCGAGACAAGCTCGCGCTCATCATCGACCAGACCTGGGAACTCTACAGCAGCCGCACCTACTTCGCCATGGTCGAGATCTTGCGAGGCACACGCAAGGATCCGAGCCTCCACGACAACATGGTCGACGCGCAGATCAAGATTACGAAGAAGATCGAGAAGCTTTGGGTCCGCATCTTCAAGGCGGACGAGATCGCGGAGCAGACCATCTTGCGGCTTTGCCACATCGTGACCCTCTATCTCGCCGGCCTCGCGGCACGGAAAATCTACGCGATGCCAGCCACCGAAACCGAGCGCTATATCTCCTACATCAAAGACATGACAGCCGCCGAAATCGCCAGAAAGCATAGCTGAGGCGGACACGCACCGGCCGAGTAGCCCCTCCCGGCCGGTGGCAGACGAGGCGGACACATTCACTCTATTTACATTAATTTTATAATGTATGTATAGTATCTGCAACATGGCTGATCGCAACGACGCTCAGACATGAGTTGCCTGATCGAAGAGAATGAGACGAGCATCTATGGCCAACGAACACGCCGCCCCGGCGCCCCGGAAGCTGCTTCCGTTTACGTCGGAGGAGTATCGGGGGCGGCTGGGTAAGATCCGGGCCGCCATGGGGGAGAGGGATTTGGACCTGCTGTTCCTTTCCGACCCGTGCAACATCTTCTATGCGACCGGGTATGA
>JAKSBY010000210.1 GCA_022360855.1 Sphingomonadales bacterium
ACGGCGATGCGCTCGATGCCGTCGAGCAAGGTGGCGCGTACCTCGTCGGTATAGGAACGGACCGTCAGCTGCAACTTGACCTCGTCGGGGATGATGTTGTGCTTGGTGCCGCCGTGAATCGATCCGACGGTCACCACCGCCGGCTCCAGGGGCGAGACCTCCCGGGCCACCAAGGTTTGCAGCGCCGTGATAATGTAGCCGGAGAGCGCGACCGGATCCTTGGTCGTGTGTGGATAGGCGCCATGGCCGCCGACGCCGTGGACGGTAATGTCCACCGAATCCACATTGGCCAGGGCGTAGCCGGATACATAGGCCACCGACCCGGCGGCAAGCTGGGCATTGACGTGGAGCGCGAGGTTGTAATCCGGCCGCGGGAAGCGTTCGAAGAGGCCGTCATTCAGCATGGCGACGGCCCCGGCGCCGCGCTCCTCCGCGGGCTGGCCGATCATCACCAGGGTGCCGCGCCACTGGTCCTTCAAAGCCGCGAGCCGGCGGGCGGCGCCGACAAAGACGGTCATATGCACGTCATGACCGCAGGCATGCATGGTCGGCACGGTGTTGCCCGCCTCGTCTACCGTTGTCGCCGTCGAGGCATAGGCCAGGCCCGTCTGTTCGAGCACGGGTAGCCCGTCCATATCGGCGCGCAGCAGCACGGTCGGGCCGTCGCCGTTTTCCATCACGCCAACCAGGCCGTGGCCGCCGACGCCGGTGGTGACCTCGAATCCCAGCTCCGCCAGCTCGGCGGCCATCCTGGCCGCGGATTTTTCCTCCTGGAACGAGATTTCGGGATTGCGGTGCAGATGATGGTAGAGCGCCTCGAGATAGGCGTAATCCTCGCCGATGGCGCTGCCGAGCCCATCCTCCGACCGGGCCGGTGCGCCCCAGGCCATGCCAATCGCCACGACGACAAACAACCAGACTTTCATAGACTCTCTCCTCGTGTCGGATCCCCTACGGCGCCTTGCGTCCCCCGACCGCATCGGCGACAACGCACAAAACCTCGTAGAGCAATGTGGCGCCGACCATGGCCGTGTTGCCGGTGGGATCAAAGGGTGGTGCGACCTCGACGACGTCGCCGCCGATCAGATTGAGCCCCTTGAGCGCGCGCAGCATGATCTGCGCCTCCACCACCGTCATGCCGCCGCATTCGGGCGTGCCCGTGCCCGGTGCGTAGACGGGGTCGAGACCGTCCACATCGAAGGTGACATAGGTCGGGCCGTCGCCGACGATCTCGCGCGCCTCCGCGATCACCTCGCGCGGGCCACGATCGTAGAATTCTTCCATATAGACGACCCGCATGCCGGAATCGTGGCTGAACTTCCACAGATCGGGATTGTTGAGGCTGCCGCGAATACCGATCTGAACGCAGCGCTTGGGATCGAGCAACCCCTCCTCCACGGCGCGGCGAAACGGCGCCCCATGGTGGAATTTGGAGCCGAAATAGTCATCGCCGGTGTCACAATGGGCATCGAAATGGACCATGCCGATGGGCCCGGTTTTAGCGATGGCGCGGAAAATCGGCAGCGTCACAGAGTGGTCGCCGCCGACCGCGAGCGGCACGACATGGGCGGCCGAGACCCTCTCGAACGCCTCCTGAATGTCGTCGAGCGCCTGTTCCAGATGAAACGGCCGGTTGATGGCAACATCGCCGAGATCTGCGATGCGGCACCCGGCAAAGGGATTGGCGCCGGTGGCCTGGTTGATGTCGCGCATCAGGCTGGACTGGTTGCGCACCTCGCGCGGGCCGTGCCGGGCGCCTGGCCGGTTGGTCACGCCACCGTCGAAGGGCACGCCAATCAGCCCGATATCGACCTCGTCCAACGCCTCGGCATAGGGCGCCCGCAGGAAGGTCGGCACGCCCATATAGCGCGGCTCGTGGCGTGAGACGCGCACCTCCCCGGTCAGCGCGGATTTGCGCTCGTAAAAGTGGCCCATTCTCTTTTCGCCTCTCAAGCCCCGGCCGGGATGCGATGCCCGGCTCCCGGGGCTTGTTGTTTTTTATTGCCTACCGCTTTAGGCGGCGTACACGCAAAAGGCAAGCTGTTCAGCCGCCTCGATACTTGCTCGCCATCGGCCTCGCTGTTAACCAGGGCCGCCGCAGGATGGCGGGGGAAAAGGGGCTCACGGCATGGAACTGGCATGGCACGACTGGGCGGGTGGGATCGGCGTAGCGCTTATCGTCATCGCCTATTTTTTACTGCAGATCGGCCGCCTCGAGGCGCGCGGGATCTGGTATTCGGTAGTCAACGCGGTCGGTGCCACCTTGATCCTCATCTCGCTGAGCCAGGAATTCAATTTGTCGGCGGCGCTCATCGAAGGGTTCTGGCTGGTCATCAGCCTTTTCGGCATTGGCCTTTACTTCAGACGCAGGGCGTAGGTACGAATCCGTCGCCGACTTTTAAGACAATTTCAGCAATCTTGTGGCAGTGGGCACATTCATGAATCGGGTTGTCGAAAAGCTCGCGGTCTGGGTCCTTGTCCTCTGCACGGCACCGGGCTTGAATGCCGCCTTCGCGCAAGAAGAGCTGGTGACGCCCGATCCGATCCCCGAGCCGATTCAACGGTCCGGATTGACGATAAAGCTCGTCGACTATGTTCAGGTGCCAATCAATCCGGAATTCTATCCGCCCTCACGAATTGTCCAACTTGCCCACGCGGGCGATGCCTCCGGCCGCCTGTTCGCGGTCGATATGCGCGGCAAGATCTATGTCATCCACAGCGGCTGGCTGCGCGACGAGCCATTCCTGGACGTTGCCGAGCTGCGCGGCGAACGGTTTGAGCAGGCGCGGCTCGGGCGCGGCCTGATCTCGCTGGCTTTTCACCCTGACTTTGCGCGGCGCAACCGCCCGGGCTTTGGGCGCCTCTACACGTTGCATACCGAGACAGGCGATGGTGCGGACGACGATATTCAGGTGCGGGTCTTCCCGCCGCCCGAGGGCGAAATCCGGCGTCGGGCCATCCTGACCGAATGGCGGGTCGACCCGCTAAATCCCAATCGCGTCGATCCGGCGACCCGGCGGGAAGTGTTGCAGATGGGCTTTCGCCATTCGGACCATATGGCGGGCTTTATCGCCTTTAACTCGAATGCCCGCCCCAATGGCCCCGATTATGGCAACCTCTACTTAGCGATCGGCGACAGCGGCGATACGTTTCTGTGGACCAGCCGGATCGACAAGGACAATACGGCGCAGAACCTCAATACGGTGGCCGCGTCTATCCTGAGAATCGATCCGCTGCCGGGAGCGGGGCGCTCGTATCAGGTCCCGAACGACAACCCGTTTAGCCGCGAGGACGCCCCGGGGCTGGCGGAAATCTGGGCCTACGGTCTTCGTAATCCCAAGTGGTTCACCTGGGATTCGGGCGGCGATGGCGCCATGCTCATCGTAGACATCGGCCAGCGCCATATCGAGGAGATCAACCTCGGCATCAAAGGCGCCAACTATGGCTGGAGCGAGCGCGAAGGCACGTTCGTTACCAATCGGGACGATCAAATGGAGTTGTATCGGCGCGACTTGGATGACCGGCGACATGGCTTCACCTACCCGGTCGCGCAATACGACCATGACGAGGGCCTCGCCGTCTCGGGCGGATTTGTCTACCGTGGACGAAACGTGCCCGAGCTCGTCGGCCAATATATCTTCGGAGACATCGTCTCAGGCCGCATTTTCCACATGGACACCTCTCGGCTGCAGCCCGGCTGGCTGAATACGATCATGGAAGTCACCGTCGTCCATAACGGCCGTCCGACCACGATCCTCGACATGTTGGGGGACGTCGAACGCGCCGACCTGCGTTTCGGCATGGACGAAGCCGGCGAACTCTATGTCTTTACAAAGCAGGACGGCTGGATCCGGCGCGTTGAAAGCGCGATGCCGGCCTCGGAGGCCAGCCCGGTCGACCGCAAGAGCAGGGGAAACATGATCTGGATCCTGGGCGGAGCAACGCTATTCGTCGTCTTCGGCCTGGTGGCATTCCTGAAATTCAGGCAGCCCGGCAACCCTCAATAAGCACTCAGCTCCGCAAAGCGGTCGGCGTGGAAACGGCCATCGCCATAGAGCTCGTCAGCGACACGTGCGCGTTTCATGAAGAAGCCGATGTCGAACTCATCGGTCATGCCGATGCCGCCGTACATTTGCACCGCCTCGTTGGTGGCGAGCCTGGCAACCGCGCCGACCTTGGCCTTGGCGGTGCTCGCCAGCCGGGCCGCGGCGGGATCGCCAGCATCGATGGCCTGCAAGGCCTTCAGGGTGATCGACCGGGCGAGCTCGATCTCCGAATAAACATGAGCGGCGCGGTGCTGCAGGGATTGGAAGGCGCCAATCGCGGTGCCGAATTGCTGGCGTTCCTTGAGATAGCCGACCGTGCGCTCGAAGCTTTCCCGCGCAACGCCGGTAAGCTCGGCGGCCAAACACGCCCGGCCAAGATCAAGCGCGCCGTCCAGCACTTCGAAGCCTGCGTCGATGGCGCCCAGGATGTCGTCTCCCGAGACCTGAACGGCGTTGAAATTGATGCGCGCCGCGTTGCGGCTGTCGACCATGATCGTCCGCTCTACGGTCACGCCGTCGGCCTCGCGGTCGACGAGAAACAGCGAAATGCCGTCCGTCTCTCCGGCCTCGCCGGACGTCCGGGCGGCGACGGCGAGGCGGTCGGCGACATGGCCGTCGACCACGAAGCTCTTATCGCCGGTCAGCTTGAAGCCGTTGCCGGAGGGCTCGGCGGCCAAGCTGGTCCGGCACGGGCCGTGATGCGGCCCCTCGTCGACTGCGAGCGCCGTGGTTAGTTCGCCGGCGGCGATTTTCGGCAGAAACTCGGCCTTTTGCGCGTCGGATCCGCCGCGGGCGATCAGCGACGCGCCGACGATCGCGGTGGACAGCATCGGCGAGGCGGTCAGGGTGCGGCCCATCTCTTCCATGACGATGCCGGCGCCGACGGCGCCGAAGCCGAGCCCGCCATGCTCCTCGGGCACAAGGATGCCGGCCCAGCCCATCTCCGCCATCTCGCCCCACAGCTCCGTCGAATAGCCGGTGGCATCGGCGCTATCGCGCAACTTGCGGAGCTCGCTGACAGGGGCCTTATCGGCCAGGAACCCGCGTGTCGCGTCCTGCAGCAGTTGTTGTTCTTCTGAAAGAAGCAGTGGCATTTGATTCCTCTTCGGGTCGGCTATTGGCCGGGTAGTTCGAGAATGCGTTTGGCAATGATGTTGAGCTGGATTTCCGAGGTTCCGCCCTCGATGGAGTTAGCGCGCGAACGCAGCCAGCTGCGCGGCATCGCCCCGTCATTGGAGCGTTCGCCCTCCCATTCCAGCCCATCCGCGCCGGCGATACGCATCAACAGCTCCTGCCGGCGCTTGTTGAGCTCGGTCCCGTAATACTTCAGCATCGAGGAGGCCGCGCCGGTCCCCTGCCCGGCCTTGGCCTCGTCGCGAATGCGCTCCATGGTCGCGGCAAAGGCGGCGGCATCGATCTCCAGCGCCGCGATCTCGGCCCGCAGGATCGGGTCGGCAACGCGGTCGCCGTCGGCACCGACGGTTTCCTTGGCGAAGTCCGCGGCATCGGTGCCCGCCGCAAGGCCGAAGCCCATGCCGCCGATCATCTCGCGCTCGTGGGTGAGCAGATACTTGGCGATGTCCCAGCCGCGGCCGGCCTCGCCGACCAGATTTTCCTTGGGCACCTTGACGTCGTCGAAAAACGTCTCGCAGAAGGGCGAGCGGCCGGAGATCAGCTTGATCGGCTTGGTCGAGACGCCGGGGCTTTCCATATCGATCAAAAGAAAGCTGATTCCGTTATGCTTGGGCGCATCGAAATCGGTGCGCACCAGGCAGAAAATCCAATCGGACTTGTCGGCGTAGGACGTCCAGACCTTCTGGCCGTTGACGAGATAATGGTCGCCCTTGTCTTCGGCCCTGGTCTTGAGACTCGCGAGGTCCGACCCGGCGCCGGGCTCGGAATAGCCCTGACACCAGCGAATCTCGCCGCGCACGATCTCGGGCAGGTATTTTTTCTTCTGCGTCTCGTTGCCGTATTTGAGGAGCGCCGGGCCGAGCATATGGATGCCGAAGCTGTAAAGCGGGTTGCGGCAGCCGAGCGCCTTCATCTCCTGTTGCAGGGCTTTGCCCTCTGCTTTGCTCAAACCGCCGCCGCCATATTCCCTGGGCCAAGTCGGAACGGTCCAGCCGCGGGCGGCCATGCGCTCCATCCAGATTTTCTGGTCCTCCGAGCCGAACTGGGCATTGCGTCCGCCCCAGACGATGGCCGCCTCCCCCGCCGACGGCGTGCGCATGGCCGGCGGGCAGTTTTCTTCCAGCCATCGGCGCGCGTCGCGGCGGAAGCCGGCCAGGTCATCGGTTTGGTCGTGTGCCAGGGCGTCAGTCATCGCGCGTGTCCTTTTTGGGTCGCAAGCCGGGGATTTTGACACCGCACCTGCCTCTTGCGCAATGGCATTGGGCGATCCGGATCAAGGCTCAACGGGCCCCTACGTCATTTGCGCGCCGCCGCGCATTGGCCCGGCTTCTACGCGCGTCAAAGTCGCAGCGAATCGGGCACGCCCGTCAGCAGCGGACGATATCGTCAAAATGCCGCGGCAGATCGTGGATCGATATGTTGGTCAGGTCTTTGGCGGCCTCGTGGATCAATTTTGCCTGCGCGGCCTTGGAAAGGCCGTCCCGCAACACCGCCAGGGCCTTCGACGGCGCCGCCACAACCAGCTCGTCGAATTTGCCGGAGTGGGCGGCGGCATTGATATAGTCCGACACCGAGTGCAGAAAGGCCGTCTTGGCCTGTTCCTTCCAGTCCACCTTGTGATCAAGCGCGTGGCGCGTCGCCGATCCGATGCTGCGTTCGCGGCCCGGCCGGTCGCTCCCCTGGTCGCGGGTCGCTTGCCGGCCGCTCTCGGCCGAGAGTGACTTCAACTCCGAGAAACCCTTCCCCGGGCCGTTCGAGAGCAGTACCCGCGCCTTGGCGCCATCCGCCAGCACGACCCAGGTAGTTTTCTTTGCGATCCGCATGTGACGCTTCCCCAATCCGATTGCGGCTTGATCGATCTGTTCCAATAGCCTTGATTCGGATCATTTGACAATCGCCCCGCGCGCCTAATCTTGAACTGAACGGTGCCATGACTGGAGGGCGACATGATCAAAACAATCCTGGTTTACGTAGACGGCGACGAAGGCAATCAGTCGCGTATCGACACGGCGATCGGTCTGGCCGATCGCTTTAACGGCCATGTCATCGGGCTGCACGTTATGGAGACGCCCGAAATCATGTTGCATCCCTCGACCTTCGCGGCATTGCCCGTGGAGATCGTCTCGGGCCAGCGCAAGGTGCTGATGGAGCGGGCAGATGCGCTCAGGTCCGAATTCGAGAAAAAGCTGGGCCAGGGCGGCGTTCGCGGCGAATGGCGGCAGGCGGAAGGCGCCATCCAGGACCATCTCTCCTTTCAGTCGCGCTGGTCCGACATCACCATCGTGAGCCAGATATCGTCCGCCATGATTCAGGACCGCATCGAGTCCGCCTTCAGCTCGCTGGTGCTGACGAGCGGGCTGCCCGTGCTCGCGGTACCGACGTCATTTGAGGGCTCCGGTTGGGGCACCAACGCCCTGGTTTGCTGGAACGGCAGCCAACAGGCGGCGCGGGCGGTGCACGATGCCGTGCCGTTCCTTAAAGCAGCCGACAAGGTTACGGCGCTTGCCGTCGGCGAGTATTTCGGCACCGACATTCCGGCTGCCGATATCTGCACCCATTTGGCGCGCCACAACGTCAACGCGGAGGCGCTGACGGAGGAGAAAGGGAAAAGCCCGCAGGACACGATCCTCGGCATTGCCAAAGACCTTGGCGCCGATCTTATCGTCAGCGGCGCCTGGGGCCACTCGCGCGTTCGCGAAATCGTCCTCGGCGGCGTGACCAGGAGCCTGCTGACGCAGCAAAAGATCCCGGTATTTCTGTCGCATTGAGGGCCAGGGATCGCCGTAAATGGAAACGGTAGAGTCCGATTTCCAAAACCTGTCATTCGCCGCCTTGTCTGTTTGAGGTTTGTTATGCTTAGCCCCCGCGCTTTTGTTGCGCGGGGGCGGGCAGAGGGCCGTTTTGCCGAC
>JAKSBY010000120.1 GCA_022360855.1 Sphingomonadales bacterium
ATCGCGCCCGAGATCACGGCAAAGGCCTGGCAACGGCGGCGCGACCTGGAGCTGCCACCGTTCCTCTATGTCGGATCGGCGGAGATAATGACAGCGGCGGGTGCCGACGTGCACATCGTATCGCCAGGCACCCGCGCCGACGAGATCGCGGACATCTTTGGCCGCGCCCTGCCCGCGGTCGACATGCCGCTGGCCGAGGCGGTCGAGCCCGGCCGGCCGTCTGCCGCCAACGCCAGCGCCGTGATCGGTGCGGTCGAACGCGCCGTCGAACTGGCCCAGGGGGGGCGGGTCGCAGGCGTCGTTACCAACCCGATCCAGAAGGGCAGCCTCTACGAGGCCGGTTTCGAATTCGCCGGCCATACGGACTTCCTCTCGCATCTCGCCGGTCAGCCTGCCGATGGGGCGGTCATGCTGCTGGTCGCCGGTGATCTCCGCACCGCGCTGGTGACCGTCCATATCCCGCTTGCAGACGTTCCATCCGCCCTTACGAAAGAAGCGATCCGCCACGTGGCGATTGCCGCGGATAAGGATCTGCGCCACCGCTTCGGCATTTCCCGGCCCCGGCTCAGGGTCGCCGCCCTCAATCCGCACGCCGGCGAGTCTGGATCGCTGGGCCGCGAGGAAATCGAGGTGATCGCGCCAGCCATCGCCGCGCTCGAGGTCGAGGGAATCGATGCTTCGGGCCCCTATCCCGCCGACACGCTGTTTCATCCGGCGGCGCGAAAGAGCGCCGACGCCGTCATCTGCATGTATCACGACCAAGCCCTGATTCCGGTCAAGACCATCGATTTCGACCATGGCGTCAACGTCACTCTGGGCCTGCCCTTTATCCGCACGTCGCCGGACCACGGGACGGCGCTCGATATCGCCGGGCAAGGCCGCGCCAGCGAGGCCAGCCTTGTCGAGGCACTGAGGCTCGCGGCCGCGATGGCCAACCGCGAATCCGCACGCGGAATGGCGCATGCCTGAGGCGCTGCCGCCACTGCGCGAGGTGATAGCGGACGCCGGCCTCAGCGCCCGGAAATCGCTGGGCCAGCACTTCCTTTTCGACATGAATTTGAACCGCCGCATCGCGCGGGCGGTTCCCGGTCTCAAGGGCGCCGTGGCCTTTGAAGTGGGCCCTGGCCCCGGCGGACTGACCCGCGCGTTACTTGAGGAAGGCGCCGGCAAGGTCGTCGCGGTCGAGGCCGACCCGCGCTGCGAACCGGCGCTGGATCAGCTCGCCCGGGCCTTCCCCAACCGCTTCAGCTATCGCCTCGCCGATGCCCTCGCCTGCGATGAGGCGCGCCTCCTCTCCTCCGAAAGCGGGCCGGTCCACGTCGTCGCCAACCTGCCCTACAATGTCGGCAGCCCGCTCCTCGTCAAATGGCTCACGGCGGAGGCCTGGCCGCCCTGGTATCGGAGTCTGACCCTGATGTTCCAAAAGGAGGTCGCGACGCGTATTGTCGCCGCACCCGGCGGCAAAGCTTATGGCCGGCTCTCCGTGTTGGCGCAATGGCGCGCAGAGGCACGCAAACTGTTCGACGTGCCGGCCGCCGCCTTTACGCCACCGCCCAAGGTCGCCTCGTCGGTGATTCAGATCGTCCCCGGCCCGCCCTGCGTCGAGGGCGTCAATGTCGGCGATCTCGTCCGTATTCTGGCCGCCGCATTCGGCAAACGGCGAAAAATGCTGCGCCGCGCGTTGGCTGACCTTGTCGAAGATGCGGAGACCCTCCTGTCACAGGCCGGCCTGGATGGTCGCCGGCGCGCGGAATCCCTGACGCCCGAGGAGTTTTGCGTCCTGGCCAAGGCCCTCGGGCCGGCTGGAGGATCGCCATGACAAGCTGGCGGCATCCCGCAACCGTGCTGGCCACCTGGTTTTGGAGCGGGCGGCTGCCGGCAGCACCCGGCACCTGGGGCTCGCTGGCCGCACTCCCCTTTGCCTGGCTCCTGATGGCCTCCGGGGGGCTCGCCGCGCTGCTGGCCGCGACCGCGATGGTATTCGTGATCGGCATCAGGGCTTCGGAACGCTACGCAGAGGGGACCGGAAATGACGACCCCGGCGAAGTCGTGATCGACGAAGTGGCCGGCCAATGGCTCAGCCTGGCGCCCTTCGCTGCGCTGGAGGCCGCCGTGCCTACGCTCGTGCAGATGGGTATCGGCTTTGCCCTGTTTCGGCTGTTCGATATCCTCAAGCCCTGGCCGGTCGGCCTCGTCGAGCGACGGCTCAAAGGCGGCCTCGGGATCATGGCCGACGACATCGTTGCGGCGCTCTATGCCATCCTGGCCATTGCGCTGCTACACCTCGTCGGAATCCTG
>JAKSBY010000576.1 GCA_022360855.1 Sphingomonadales bacterium
GCGGTCTTCCTATAGGACTTCGCCCGAAACATCATCACCGCGCCCGACACGATCATGAGCAGCATCGCCAGCCCGAAGGTGAACCCGATCACGGTGAATATGGCGCCCGCATGATCCTTGTGAATCTCGACGGCCTGGCGCAACGGGCTGTTTTTCCGAACCACCAACTCCGCCCGCTTGTCGTCGATTTTCGTCAGGATGACCCAATGAGTAAGAGCAAGCCAGTAATACTCCGTATCGACGACCATCCCATGGCCGGCGGCGGAGCTGAGTGCCGGCAGGCCGTTCGCTTGAAGCCTGTCGGTCACAAAGGCGCGCGCCTGCGCGTCGGTTGCAGGCCAGCTATTCTCAAGCGGCACCGCAATGCGCGTTTCCGGAGCCGCACCTTTTATGCCGATCACATAAAGCGCGCCGGTCATGGCGTATAACAGCGCCATCGGCAGGAAAAAGACCGCGACATACCCATGAACCTGAACGAGGACGCGATGTTTGAATAGGCTGCGCATGCGTCAATGCTCCTCAATACGCGTCGCCGGACCGGCGAAGCTCATCGGTGACCTGATCGATGGCGCGGCGCAGCTTCTCGATGATCACGTCGATGTCGTCGGGCCGCAGGATCAAGGGCGGGGCGAAGCCCAGAATATCTCCGTGCGGCATGGCGCGGGAGATGAGCCCGCGCTCCAGGCAGGCCGCCGCCAACCGGGCACCGACCTTCAAATCCGGGTCGAAGCGTCGTTTTTTCTTTTTGTCGGCGACGAATTCGATGGCCCCCATCAGGCCCACGCCACGCACCTCGCCGACCAGCGGGTGGTCGACGAAGGCGAGGCGCATCTGAGCCTGGAAGTAAGCGCCGGTATCGCGGGCGTTTTCCACCAGCCGCTCTTTTTCGAGAATCTCGAGATTGGCCACGCCCGCCGCCGCGCAGAGGGGGTGGGCCGTGTAGGTATAGCCGTGGCTGAACACGCCGAACGCGTCGGACCCCTGCTTGAGCACGCGCCATATCTGGTCGCTCACGATGACGCCGGAAAGCGGCAGGTAGCCGCTCGTCATTCCTTTTGCGACGGTAATCAGATCGGGCTTCATGCCGTAGAGATGCGAGCCGAACCTGGCACCGGTCCGGCCGAAGCCGCAGATCACCTCGTCGGCGATGAGCAGGATGTCATGTTCCTTCAAGACCGCCTGGATCTCATCCCAATAGCCCTCCGGCGGCGGGATCAGCCCGCCCGTCCCCAGCACGGGCTCGCCGATGAAGGCGGCCACCGTGTCCGGCCCCTCGCGCTCGATCAATATCTCAAGATCCCGGGCACATTTCCGGGAGAACTCCGCCTCGCTCATGCCCGGCTCCGCCTCGAAATAGTGATGCGGGTTGGTGGTGTGCAGGATCGGGCCGCAGGGCAGATCGAATGCCTTGTGATAGAACGGCAAGCCGGTCATGGAGCCGGAAATCACGGTGGCCCCGTGGTAACCCCTGAGCCGCGAGATAATCTTCTTCTTTTCGGGCCGGCCGAGGACGTTGTTGTAGTACCAGACGATCTTGGCCTGGGTCTCGTTGGCGTCCGATCCCGACAGGCCATAGAACACCCGCGCCATGCCCGGCCCGTACCAGGACAGGATCTTGGCCGAGAGTTCCGCCGCCGGCGCGCTGCCGTGGCCTGCATAGGCATGATAATAGGCGAGCTCCTTGGCCTGGGCGTGGATGGCGTCCGCCACCTCCTGCCGGCCGTAGCCGATGTTGACGCAGTAGAGCCCGGAGAACGCGTCGATAAACTCGGCGCCGGCGTCGTCATAGACACGGATACCTTGGCCCCGCTTGATGATCCGCGCCGGAGACTCCGCCGCGTCATGCGCGCGCAGGTCGGTGAACGGGTGAATGACCGACTTGCGGTCCAGGTCCAGCACATCGGACCCGACGGTGTTTTCTTGCCTCATGCTTCAGCTCCCATCGCGCCAAGGCAGGCGTATTTGACTTCGGTAAATTCTTCCAGGCCCTGGTACGAGCCTTCTCGGCCCAGGCCCGACTGCTTGGTGCCGCCGAAGGGCACCGGCGGCCCGGTCATGGAAAAGGTGTTCACACCGATCATGCCGTAGTCCAGCCGCTCCATGAGACGCCAGATCGTCTTCAGATTCTCACCATAGACGAAGGCGGCGAGTCCGTAATCGGTGTCGTTGGCCAAGGCGACGGCCTGATCCGGATCGGCGAACGGGGAGACCGGCAGCACGGGCCCGAAGGTCTCTTCGCGGGAGACCAGCATGTCGGGCGTCACACCCTTGAGGACCGTCGGCGCGAAGAAATGGCCGGGTCCGGAAAGCGCATGACCGCCGACCACGAGCTCCGCGCCCTTGGCCACCGCGTCGTCCACATGGGCCTGGCAGGTGCGGATTGCGGCGGCGCTCATCAGCGGGCCGACGTCCGTATCCGGTTCCAACCCGTTGCCGGCCTTGAGCGCGCCGGCCCGCGCGGCGATCCGCTCGCAGAATTCCGCATACAGGCTCTCATGCACGAACGCCTTGTTGAGCGCGGTGCAGCTCTGGCCCGCCGCTTCGAATTTCGTCTGCATGGCGCCCTCGACCGCTGCGTCCAGATCCGCATCGGCACAGACGATGAACGGCGCATGCCCGCCGAGCTCCAGCGCCATCCTCTTGACCGTCGAGGCGCTTTGCGCCAGCAGCACCTTTCCGACCAGGGTGGACCCGGTGAAGCTAAGCGCGCGCACGGTCCTGCTTTCCATCAAGACCCGCGCGATCTCCTCGGGATCGCCGAGGACCAGAGGGAACACGTCCCGTGGCAGCCCGGCGCGCACCGCCAGACGCATCAGCGCAATGGCCGAAAACGGCGTCTCGCTGGCCGGGCGCACGATCATCGGGCAACCGGCCGCCAGCGCCGCGCCCGCCTTGCGGGTGATCATGGCCAGGGGCCAGTTCCACGGCGTGATCGCCGCCGTCACGCCGATGGGCTGGCGCAGGGTCAACAGCCGCGCGCCGTCCTTGTGCGAGGGGATCACCTCGCCATAGTGGCGCTTGCCCTCCTCGGCGAACCAGCGCAGGAAAGAGAGCGCGTAGTCCACCTCCTCCTCGGCCTCCCGCAGCGGCTTGCCCTGCTCAAGGGTCACGATGATCGCAAGATCCGCCCGGTTCTCCACCATCAGGTCGGCCCAGCTCTGCAACACATCCGCCCGGCGATAGGGCCCGAGCGCTGCCCAGCCGGGCTGCGCCGCCTCGGCGCGCTCAATAGCGGCCTGCGTCTCCCGGCCTCCCATATTGGGGATCGCACCGATCACGTCGCCGGTCGCCGGATTTATGACTTCCAGACGAGACGCGACATCACAGCTCGGCGGCTCGACCAGGCGACCGTCGTTCAGATGTGAGGCAATCAATATCTCGGCCTCGGTTCGCGATATGGTGTCAACATTCATGCGCCGAGGTTACCGGCCCGGAGGGCCAGGATTTCTCCTAAAATCGACCGCTTGGCAGACAAAAGCTCGAGATAAGGGACGGCCTTCGGAAAAAAGCGCCAGCGCATACCGTGTCGGCTATCCGGCAGCTTGCGACGCTGGCGCCGGCAGGCGCACGATCTTGAAATTTACGACTCCGTAGATGGCCGAGAGGACGGGGCTTATCAGATTAAAAAAGCAATACGGCGCATAGACGAAGGCGGAGACGCCGACAACGCCGAATATAAACGCGCCGCAGGTGTTCCACGGCACAAGAGGCGAGGTCACCGTGCCGGCGTCCTCCAGGGCACGCGAGAGGTTCTCAGGGGCCAGCCCGCGACGCCGGAATTCCAACCGGTAGGCGCGGCCCGGCACGACGATGGAGATATACTGGTCAGCAGCGACAATATTGGTGCCGATGCAGGAGAGCACCGTGGCGACGATCAGTCCGCCGGAGGATCGGGCCGATGCCAGAATGCCCGCCACCAGCCGCTGCAACAGACCGAGCCTTTCCAGGAGCGCACCGAACGTGACCGCCGAGATCACCAGCCACACCGTTGTCAGCATGCCCGACATGCCGCCGCGCGACAGCAGCTCGTTCAGCACCTGGTCGCCCGTTTGCGCCTCGAAGCCGGCAAACAGAACGGTCCATTGGGCGGTCACGAGCGCGCCGAATCCGTCACCGCCAGCAAAGGCGGCCATCACCTCCCGCTGGAACAGGAAGGCGAACAGGATGCCGGTCACCGTCGTCAGCATCATGGCAGGCAGCGCCGGCACCTTGCGGACCGCCAGAAAGACCGTCACGCAAACAGGCAGCAGAAGATGCGGGCCGATCGAAAACTGTGTCTTCAAGACGGGAAGCATGGTGGCCAGCCTTTGGTCGTCGCCCCGCCCTTCGATCCCCAGACCCAGGAGGCCGTACACGGTCATGGCGATGGCGATGGCGGGAAAGGTCGTCCACATCATGTGGCGGATATGGGTAAAGAGGTCGCCGCCGGCGATGGCCGGCGCCAGATTGGTGGTATCCGACAAGGGCGACATCTTGTCTCCGAAATAGGCGCCGGAAACGATGGCGCCTACGGTGATGTCCAGCGGCAGACCAAGGGCGCCCGCCATGCCCACGAGGGCAAGGCCGACGGTCCCGATGGTCGACCAGCTGCTGCCGATGGCGAGCGACGAAAGCGCGCAGACCACGCACGCGGTTATGTAGAATGCGGACGGGTCGATAAGCAGAAGACCGTAATAGATCATCGCCGGTACGGTGCCGGACAGGATCCAGCTGCCGATCAGCGCGCCCACGACCAGCAGGATCAGGATGGCGTTGACGGTAGAGCCCACACTCTCCGCCATGGCCCGCTCCAGCTCCGCCCATTTGAAGCCTCGGCGCCAGGCCAGAATCAAGGTCAGCCCGGACGCGGCAAACAACGCAATCTGGTTGGGACCGTAGGATGAGTCCTCGCCAAACAGATAGACCGACGACGAGAGCGCGATAACGAGGAACAACACCGGAAGCAGGGCCTCCGGAAGCGTAGGTTGCCATTCGTCGCTTTCGTCCATATAGACGCTCCCTCACCGCGCGATGTATCCCGGCAGCAAGAGAATAGGTGCTGCAAGCCGTCAAAAACCTCTGAATCGAACGGCCAATTCGGTGGGACAAACTTCAAACCCGCCGTATTGGGTTGAATTATTCCCCGCCATGATCAGAATCGCGGTCCGCTCTCCAAGTTCCGCTTCTCTTGAGCCTTGAATGCTGAAACTCGACAAATTCGATATCGCGATCCTGGAAACGCTGCAAAAGAACGGCCGCATCACCAAGCTCGAGCTTTCCCAGCAGATCGGCCTGTCGCAGACCCCTTGCTACAGCCGTATCAAGCGCCTTGAGCAGCATAAGCTAATCCAGCGTTACCGCGCGGAGGTCGACCTGGCACGGGTGGCCCGCTTCACCACCATTTTTGTGACCGTGATCCTGGAGCGCCATCAGGCGGCGGATTTCCAGCAATTCGAGCGGGAGGTCAAAAACCACCCGCAGATCGTCGAATGCCATGCGCTCGGCGGCGGCATCGATTATCTTTTGAAAATCGTCGAAACCGATATCGAGAAATACCAGGAGCTGATCGAGTCCCTGCTCGAGGCTCCCGCCCGGATCGGCCAGTACTATACCTATGTCGTGACCAAGTCGGTCGTTACCGATCGGGGGCTGCCCATTAGCCACCTGCTCGAGACCTGACCATCAATCCCCGCATCTTCGGCCGATCCGCGCAGTAAAACCCTTCCATAAGGTCCAAAATCCGAATTTTCCGACCGATGGGACCGGCTACACTGACGTTCCAAGAACACGAGAAGTTTGGGGTGGAAGGGGACGGCATGCAGAACGGCAGCATGGATGTAAGAGACCGGAAACTCATCGGGCATCCGAAAGGCCTGTTCCTGGTCTCGGGCGTCGAGCTTTGGGAGCGCTTCAGCTACTACGGCATGCTCGGGCTGCTGGTCCTTTTCCTGACCGCCAATGCGGGCACCGGCGGCTTTAACTGGCCCGAGACCACGGCACTCAAGCTCATGGGCGTCTACACCGGGATCGCGTTTGCGGCACCGGCCGCCGGCGGCTGGATCTCAAACCGCTTCTTGGGCGAGCGGCGCTGTATCCTGGCGGGCGGCCTGCTGGTTGCCGCCGGCCATCTGCTGCTCGGCGGCCCCGCCTACCTGCCGCCCCTGATCGACGGCCTGAGCGGCGAGAATACGACTGCCCTCTTGAGGACCCCCGGCCTGTCCTATGCGGAGTTTTTTCGTTCCGAAGCGAGCCTGGCGGCCATGCTGACCGACGCCGGCAGCGCCGTGACGGACGCCTCCTGGGCGTTGCTCTCCTACCATCTGAAGCTCTGGAGCTTTCTTCTCGGTCTCGCCCTGATCCTGATCGGCACCGGGCTGATCAAGCCGACCGTCTCGTCGATCATCAACCATCTCTATGCGCCGGGCGAAAAGGCCCGGCAGACGGGCTTCACCATCTTCATGGTCAGCATCTATATCGGCTCCCTTTCCGCCAACTTCATCGCCGGCACCCTGGGGGAAACAGTCGGCTGGCATGCGGGATTCACGGCGGCGACGGTGGGCATGCTGATCGGCGTCGCCGCCTATCTCGGCGGCCAGAATGCCTATCTCGGCAACCTGGGACTGACGCCGCAAAACCCCAGGCCGGCAACCGGAGAGGCGCGGCCCGCCCTGACCCGGGAACACAAGCGGCGCATCGCGCTGATCCTGCTCATGGGCGCCTTCACGGTCCTCTATGCGGTCGCTTTCTATCAGAAGGGCGGGCTTCTGAACCTCTACGCCAAGCAGAATATCGACCGCACGGTGCTCGGCTTTCAGATCCCCGCCACCTGGTTCCTGACCATCAGCACGGGCACCTTCGTCCTCTTGGCGCCTCTTGTGATCAGCCGCCTGGGCCGATGGCGCCCGGATCTGGATGCCATCGGCAAGCTGGCGGCAGGCCTGGCGCTCATCGCCTGCGGCTATCTGCTGCTGTCGGTCGCGGAATTCCGCGGCGGCGACGCGGAGGGCGGCATTTCCGCGCTCTGGCTCGTGCTGACCTATGTGTTCTTCGGCCTCGGCGACATTTTCGTCTGGCCGGCGCAGATCGCCGCGGCGGCCGCGCTCGCGCCCAAGCACCTGGTCAGCCTCGTCGTCGGCGCCTGGTATCTGACCATCGGCCTCGGGAGCTGGTTCACCGGCTATGTTGGCGCGCTCGCGCATACCTACAGCCACCTCACCGTGTTCCTCGGCCTCGCCATAACCTGCCTCGCCGCGGCGGCGCTGCTCAGGCTGATGCGCAAACGGGCGTCACGGCTGGCACATGGGATCGCCCTCTCATGACATCGGGGGCGCCCCGGAAGCTGCTTCCGTTTACGTCGGAGGAGTATCGGGGGCGGCTGGGTAAGATCCGGGCCGCCATGGGGGAGAGGGATTTGGACCTGCTGTTCCTTTCCGACCCGTGCAACATCTTCTATGCGACCGGGTATGA
>JAKSBY010000521.1 GCA_022360855.1 Sphingomonadales bacterium
ATTTCCCACCCACTCCTTAGTGCTTTTTTAAGATGACAACAAGGGGCTCTGGTGACCAAAAGGCACTGTGGCTGCGCCAGGGCTGGCGTGTATGAGCCAGCCTTTGGCACACATGATACCGGCGCTACGCATCGAGTCATAATTCGTTCTTCCTAAACACACCGCAGGCTGGTATTTTGATTCGCTGTTACTCTACAACTGGTATGTATATATAGGTATTTGATTCAGGAGCCGAATGATGAAAATTGGCATGGCCGCGTTAACACTATCGCTGATTCTAATTGGTGTGCCGGAATCAAGTCGTGCTCAGGGGTCTGCACCTTCTACTCTTCCTTCTATAGATCTGCCGGCGGCCTTGGATCGCGTGCTGCGAGACTACGAATCTGCCTGGGCAGCCGGGAACGCTGACGCACTTGCGCAGCTCTTCACGGAAAATGGATTTGTGTTGTCCGGCAGCAGTCCCCCAACCACAGGTCGTGCCGCCATTCGTGAGCGCTACGCGAACGCGGGCGGGCCACTACTGCTCCGCGCTTTCGCTTACGAAATGAATGGCAGTCTTGCTTACATCTTTGGAGCGTACACCTACACTGAAGGCACAGATCAGGGGAAGTTCGTGCTCACCTTAAAGGAGATCGAGGGGCGCTGGCAAATTACGTCGGATCAGGACAATCCCATAGACGATTAGAATAACTGCGAACTGTTTGATTCACTCACGGTACTTGACTATGTCTGACTCCATGACTCACTTCAGAGCAAGCCTTCGGGGCATTAGGTTTTCTGTGTTCACACTTATCATCGGTGTCGCGACTATGTTTCAGGCATACGCTCAACCGGCACCATCTGCTGAGGCGAATCGGCCTGGGTTCACTCTTTGGACTGCATTGGAGCTCGAGCAGCGAAACGCCCAGCTCGGAAGGACGATTCGTGAGGACGGCTCTTCTCGGGAAACTCTGGCCGACTACCTTACTCCAGCGCGATCCCATCGCTTTCGATTCATCCGTCGCGATCGGGATGGTTTGCCGGAGCAACATGACAATATTGAGGACTATGTCTACATTCA
>JAKSBY010000243.1 GCA_022360855.1 Sphingomonadales bacterium
GCTTCCGCCGCTGCCAAGCCCTCGGCGAGCCAGCGGGCCATGTCGCGGACGACGTCGTCGAGCGCTTCGTTGAAGCTGGCGACGACCGATTCGGTTTCCGCGCCCGGGGCCTGCAGGTCCGAGGAAAAGCTCTTTTCCGCGATGATCCGCACCGGCCCCTGGGTGATGAGCCGGGCGAGGATGCGCACCTTCACGTCATAGGTGCCGGCGCCCGCCTCTTCGGCCTGGAAATCGCGCACATCGAGCTTGAGCCGGTAATCCGACGGCAGATCGATGGAGGAGAATCCGATGACCCGGAAGGCGCCCGCGGTTTCCAGGGATTGCAGGATGTGGTTGTGGATCAGAAGCGGTGTGCGGTCGGCCCATTTCGACGCGGCGAAATACTCGACCCTATTGGCGCTCGGCTTGATGGCGATGCGGTCGACGCGGAGACTGCCGGAAATGCCGGGCTCCTCGACCAGCACCGTTACGTCCGAAACCGCCAGGTCCGCGCTCAACCGCTCGACCGGGTCGAGCTCATAGACGCTGGGCGGCGGGCCGCCGCCGGGCAGCTCGACGATCGGCCCACAGGCGGCAAGTGTGGCCGACAGCAGGCCGGCGGCGAAAGGTGCAAGGGCTCCGCCCATCACTCGTTTCCTCCATGTTCCGGCAGACCGGAGCTGAACAGCACGCTGGCGGGATCGGAATCGAATCGCTCGGCGACCCGCGACAGAGCCAGCGCCAGCCGACGGGCATCGACTACCAGGCGGGAGACCTCGGGCAGGGTGCTGTTGGTAAAATTGGCGAGCGCGCCGCGGTTCTCGTCGACGGTGAGCCCGAGCTTCTCGAGCAGCGACTCGGCGGACTGAACCGCCCCTCTGGCATCGGCCACGAGCTGCCGCACGTCCTCGTCGAGCACCCCGTCGGCGCTCTCGGCGAGCTTGGTCACCGCATTGGCGGTCTTGCGCAGATCGATGGCCGTCGCCTCGAGCTCGGCCATCAGAACGCCGATATCCGCCGATTCGGCCGCCACGTTCCCGGTCAAGGTCTCCACATTGGTGAGGATGTTGGAGATCTTGTCGCGGTTCTCCTGGTTGAGGAGCCGCTTGAGCTGGCCGAGCACCAGGGTCGCCTCCTCAAGCATGTTGGGGAAGCCCTCGAAGAGCTCCTGAAAGGCGGACGGCTTGGACTGGATCACCGGCCGCTCCTCGCCCTCCTTGGCGACCAGCGGCGGGCTGCCGACCATGCCGGCCTCGATCTGTACGAAGATCACGCCGGTCAGGCCCTGCGCCTCCAGGACCGCGCTCGAATCCTCCAGGATCGGTACATCGGACGAGATCTTGACGGTCACCAGGATCTTGGACGGGTCGTCAGGCGCGATCCGAATCTCGCGAACCTCGCCTACGGGGATGCCCTTGTAGCGCACCGGCCCGCCGGGATCGAGGCCCGCCACGGAGCCGTCGAAATAGATGTCATATTCGGTGAATTCCCGGTCGATATCGACCCGCGCGATCCAGATCACGAAGGCCACCAGAGCAGCCAGCATGACGAGCACGAAGCTGCCGATGAGAAGATGGTGCGCTCTGGTTTCCATAAGGTCCCCTTCTAGGTTCCGTGCAGCTTCGCGGCGCGGGCGCGCGGCCCGTGAAAATACTCGTTGACCCAGGGATGGTCAAAGTCCAGCACCTCGGCCATGGTGCCGGCGACCAGCACGCGCCGCTCCGCCAGCACGGCGACGCGGTCGCAGACCGTGTGCAGGGTATCGAGATCGTGGGTGACGAGGAAGACCGTCAGGTTCATCGCCTCCTTGAGCTGAACGATCAAATCGTCGAAGGCGGCGGCGCCGATGGGATCGAGGCCGGCGGTCGGCTCGTCGAGAAACAGGATCTCCGGGTCCAGCGCCAGGGCGCGGGCCAGGCCGGCGCGTTTGCGCATGCCTCCCGAAAGATCGGACGGGAATTTCGGGCCCGCATCGGGCGACAGCCCGACAAGCGAGATCTTGAACCCGGCGATCTCGTCCATCAGCCCCTGCGACAGATTGAAATGCTCGCGCAGCGGGACCTGGATGTTCTGCGCCACGGTGAGCGACGAGAAAAGCGCGCCGTCCTGAAACAGCACGCCCCAGCGCCGGCGCTCCCGCTGCAGCTCCGCCGGTTTCAGGCTGGCCTGGTCGCGGCCCCAGATCTCGACAGTGCCCTTGACCTGCTTGTTGAGCCCGATGATGGTCTTGAGCAGCACCGACTTGCCGGTTCCCGAACCGCCGACGACGCCGACGATCTCGCCGCGGTAAACGTCCAGGTCGAGGTCCTGATGCACGATGTTGAAGCCGAACTGGGTGCGCAGGCCGGAGACGCGGATGACCACCTCGGGCGCGGCTGCCTCACGGCTATGGACCGCCGCTTCCGCCATCACCAGTCGATCGCCGTGAAGAAGATGGCGAAAGCGGCATCGAGCACGATGACGAGGAAGATCGACTGCACCACCGACTGGGTGGTGCGCAGGCCGACGCTTTCCGCCGTGCCGCGGACGTTGAGGCCCTCGAAGCAGCCGGAGACGGCGATCACCGCGGCGAAGAACGGCGCCTTGATGATGCCGACCCAGAAGGTGGTCATGTAGATGGCGTCCAGGAAGCGTGCGATGAACACCGCGGGCGTAATGTCGAGCGACACCCAGGCGACGATGGCGCCGCCGACGAGCCCCATAATGTCCGCATAGAACGCCAGGAAGGGGAGCATGATCATCAGCGCCAGCATGCGCGGCAGCACCAGCACGTCGATGGGATTGAGCCCGATCGTCTTCATGGCATCGACCTCTTCATGCAGCACCATGGAGCCGATCTGGGCCGTGAAGGAGCTGCCCGACCGCCCGGCGATGATGATCGCGGTCAGGAGGATGCCAAGCTCGCGCAGCTGCGCGATGGCGATCATGTTGACCACGAAGATCTCGGCGCCGAAGGTCCTGAGCTGGATGGCGCCCTGATTGACGATCACCGCGCCGATCAAAAAGGAGAGCAGGCCGACGATGGGCAGCGCCTTGAGGCCGACCAGCTCCATCTGATGGACGAGCGGGGTGAGTCTCAGACGTGACGGATGGCGGAAGCAGCCGAAGAGGCGCATCAGCACCAGCCCCAGAAAGCTCAACAGCGCACCGAGTCGGGTCGCGATCTCGACCGTGCCGACGCCGACATCCTCGACCTGACGTATCAGCGCGTTTTTCTCGGGCGGGGCGATATCGCAGGGATGGTCGTTGTCGGCCGCCCGCTTGAGCAGGGTGCGGTGCTCGGTGGTCGCGCCGGCAAGCTGCACCGCCGCGCCGGCCTCGCGGTAGCGCTTTTCCAAGCTGTAGATGACCCAGGCCCCGGCGGTATCGAGCCGCGCAATACCGGCCATGTCGATGGTCACGTCATAGCCGTTGGGCTCGGGCAGATGCCCCAGCTCTTGCTCGATGCCGGCGAGATGGGCGACATCCCAGCGGCCGCCGGCGGCGACGGTCAGGCGGTCACCGCCCGCCTGGCTTTCGACCCATGCTTTGCCCGATTGCTCCGTCATACCTGATCTAACGGTCTCACCTCACACGCGGTTCAGTCCGGTCTGCTCGGCCAGCTCCAGACGGGCGATCTGATTGCGGTGTACCTCGTCGGGCCCGTCGGCCAGGCGCAAGGTGCGCGCGCCGGCATAGGCATAAGCCAGGCCGAAATCGTCGGAGACGCCGCCGCCGCCATGCGCCTGGATCGCCCAGTCGATCACCTCGCAGGCCATGTTGGGGGCCAGCACCTTGATCATGGCGATCTCCTTGCGCGCCACCTTGTTGCCCACCGTGTCCATCATGAAGGCGGCCTTCAGCGTGAGGAGCCGGGCCTGCTCGATCTTGATGCGCGCCTCGGCGATGCGCTCCTGGGTCACGGTCTGGCGCGCCAGCGGCTTGCCGAAGGCGACACGCTCGGAGACGCGCTTGCACATCCTCTCCAGCGCCCGCTCCGCCAGGCCGATGAGCCGCATGCAATGGTGGATGCGGCCGGGGCCGAGCCTGCCCTGCGCGATCTCGAAGCCGCGCCCCTCGCCAAGCAGCATGTTGGCGGCGGGCACGCGCACGTCCTTGAACGAGACTTCCGCATGGCCGTGCGGCGCGTCGTCGTAGCCGAACACCGGCAGCATGCGCTCCACGGTGATGCCCACGGCGTCCATGGGCACCAGGATCATCGACTGCTGGCGGTAGATGTCCTCGTTGTCCGGGTCGGTCTTGCCCATGAAGATCAGCACCTTGCAGCGCGGGTCGCCGGCGCCGGAGGTCCACCATTTGCGGCCGTTGATCACATAATCGTCGCCGTCGCGGCGGATCTGCGATTCGATGTTGCGGGCGTCGGACGAGGCGACCTGCGGCTCGGTCATGGCGAACGCGGAGCGGATCTCGCCGGCCAGGAGCGGCGCCAGCCACGCCTGCTGCTGCTCGGGCGAGCCGTAGCGCACCAGCACTTCCATATTGCCCGTATCGGGCGCGGAGCAGTTGAACGCCTCCGGGCCGAAATGCGAGCGGCCCATGATCTCCGCCAAGGGCGCGTATTCCAGATTGGTGAGCCCGGCGCCCATGTCGCTTTCCGGCAAAAACAGGTTCCACAGGCCGGCGGCCTTGGCGCGCTCCTTGAGCGTTTCCATCATCGGGATCGGCTGCCAGCGGTCGCCCGCGTCGATCTCGGCGAACATGGCTGCTTCGTTGGGATAGACATGCTCTTCCATGAAGCCGCTGACGCGCGCCCGCAATTCCTTGACTTTCGGCGTGTAATCAAAGTCCACTCGGCGTTCCTTTGATATGGTTGGGCGGTATGGTTCGGCGGTCTGGCTCTCTGTTGTAAAGGAGATTGCCGGATGGGAAAAGCGGCTAACAGGGAGAAGAGCTTGGCAAATGCGCTGTCGGCCTTTGCGGCGTTTGTGGCCGAGGCGCCCGGCGGCTGGTCGGACCGTGCCTTGAGCGAAGCGCGGCGCGCCGTTCTCGATACGGTCGGATGCATGATCGCGGGCGCGGGCGAGGATGCGCCGGGGCGCGCCTTTGCCGCGGCGCGGGCCTGGGGCGCGGGCCCGTGCGCGGTGATCGGCCAAACAGAACGCCTCGCCGCGCCGTCCGCCGCGCTGATCGGCGGCACGGCGGCCCATGCGCTCGACTTCGACGACCTGTTCGATCCGCCCAAAGCGCATGGCTCGGCGGCGCTGGTGCCGGCAATCCTTGCCTTCGGCGATGCGCGGGAGATTTCGGGCGCGGACGCGCTCGACGCCTACACGGTCGGGCTCGAAGTGCTCGGGCGCGTGGGCCAGGGCATGAACCCCCATCACCGCAACCGCGGCTGGCACGCCACGGCGACCCTGGGCACCGTCGGCGTCGCGGCGGCCGTCGCGCGGCTCCTGAAGCTGGATGCGGAAAAGGCGGCGCACGCCCTGTCGCTCGCCACCAGCTTTGCCGCCGGCTCCATGGCGCAGTTCGGCACCCTCGCCAAGCCGCTGCATGCGGGCCTCGCCGCCCAGGGCGGGCTCATGGCCGCGCTCCTGGCCGAGGCCGGGATTACCGCCGGCACGGAGACCTTCGACGGCCCGCACGGCATGCAGCGGCTGATGGTTGGGCCCGACCTGGACGAGCTCCGACAAACGCTCACCGGCGAGGAATACGGCCAGCGGCTGGACTTCCCGGTCGGCGAAATCGGCGCGCCGCTCCTGGTCGAAACCTACGGCCTCAAATTCAAGCGCTTCCCCAACTGCGCCAGCGTGCACCGCCCGCTGGACGGCCTGTTGGAGCTCAA
>JAKSBY010000271.1 GCA_022360855.1 Sphingomonadales bacterium
CCACCATGCGGCCGATGTCCTGGCCGTATTTGATGACCGTGTCGCCCTCCTTGAGATCGGTGAGCGCGATCTTGTGGCCGATGGGGACGTCGTCTTTCGTCTCGAGCCTGAAGTCCGAATTGTCTTCGGTTATGACGCACAACATGTCGGTCCCGGCCGCGAGGCCTTCGACCACCACCACGCCGACATTGTCGCGTTTGTCGTGAACTAAAAGCTGAGGAATGCTCACTGTCCCGCCCACCCCTTAAAAGTTCTCGGCCGCCGTCGGCCGATGCCCGCGCACGCTTCGAGTCGCAGCGTGATTTTGCCCGTAACTATATCTTATATAAGATACAATACAACAAAATATGGACACCTGCCGGGGCACCTCTTAACATCGCCCGCGATATGGAGAGGACGCAGCAAATGGAATCGACGCCGGGGCTCCGTCCGCTCTATCGGCAGGTCTACGACTATCTCATCAGACAGATCGCCGAAGGGGTCTGGCGGCCCGCCGCGGCGCTGCCGAGCGAGCAGGCATTGGCGGCGGAGCTCGGCGTCAGCCAGGGTACGGTGCGCAAGGCGCTCGATGTGATGGCCGCCGAGCAGCTCATCGAGCGGCGCCAGGGCAAAGGCACATTCGTCGCCGAGCACACCCAGGAAAGCGCGCTGTTCCGCTTCTTCAGGATCGCCGCGCCCGGCGGCAAGCGGACGACGCCGCAATGCGGGCAGGAAACCGTCCGGCTGCGTCCGGCCAAGCCACAGGAACAGCGGCATCTGCATCTTTCCGAGAATCAGGAAATCGTTGAGATAAAACGCACACGGCTGATCGAAGGCGTGCCCGCCATATTCGAGATAATCATCATTCCGCATGCGCTGTTTCCCGGCATCGACCAACGGGGCGAGCTGCCCAACACGCTCTATTCGCTCTATCAAAGCGACTACGGGATCAACATCGTGGCCGCCGAGGAAGAACTCAGGGCCGATGTGGCGCGCAAAGAAGATGTCAAGCGCATCAACGTGCCCCTGGGCGCGCCGCTGTTGCACATCGACCGCATCGCCCTGGCGCTTGACGGCACCCGGGTCGAATGGCGCATCAGCCGCTGCGACACCCGCGACTTCGTTTATGCGGTGACCATCAGCTAGCTGCCCGCCGACACATCTGAATTGGGTTGTATTTTTTTCGCGACTCGTGAGTTATGTCTTATATAAGACATGGAATCGTGTCATGACGGGCAATAACTGCGGCGAAGGCAATGCCTAACATCCTCTGTGTGGGCCAGGCGGTTCAGGATTTCGTATTCGGCGTCGACGAAGTCCCGGATCGGGCCGAAAAATTCCGGGCGGACCGGTTCGAGGCCGTCGGCGGCGGGCCCGCGGCCACGGCGGCCGTTGCGATCACCCGCCTCGGTGGCGGGGCTTCGGTCGCGGTGCGGCTGGGCGACGACGGCGTTGCCGATCTCATTGTCGCGGAGCTCGAAGGCTATGGCGTCGATTGCCGGCTCATGCGGCGCTTTGCCGGCTGCGCCTCGTCGCTCTCGGCGGTGATCCTGGACGGCAAGGGTGAGCGTCTGATTGTCAATTACCTGGATAAGGCCCTGCCGAGCGATGCAGGCTGGCTGCCCGACGTCTTGCCGGAAGGCACGGGTGCCGTGCTCGCCGACACCCGCTGGCCGGATGGCGCCGGGGCCATGCTGGCGCTGGCCAAGGCGGCCGGCCTGCCGGCAGTGCTGGATGGCGACCGGCCAGTGCCGAAGGACACCGATTTCCTGCGCGCGGCGAGCCATCTGGCATTTTCCGCCGAGGGGCTGCAGGACTTCTCCGGCTCGGGCGACCATGAGGCGTCGCTCGGCCGGGTGGCGGACGAGACCGGCGCCTGGTGCTGTGTGACCTTGGGCGCGGGCGGCGTCTTCTACGTGTCGGGCGAGGAGACCGGCACCGTACCGGCCTTCCCGGTCGTGCCCGTTGATACCCTCGGCGCCGGCGACGTCTGGCACGGGGCCTTCACGCTGGCCCTGGCCGAGGGGCAGGGTGAAGTCAACGCCGTGCGCTTCGCCTCCGCCGTGGCGGCGCTCAAGGTTCAGCGCTTCGGCGCACGGGCCGGTACGCCGAAGCGCGGCGAGGTCGAAACATTTCTTTCAGAACATTCGATGGCGGGAGACGAGTGATGAGCCTGTCGGCTGGCAAATATTGGGGCTTGCGGCGGCTCGCCGATGGAGCCGGGCGGTTCAAGATGACCGCGGTCGATCAGCGTCCGCCCATCAAGAATCCGATCAAAGAAAAGCGCGGCGTTCCCGAAGCGCCGTGGGAGGACGTGGCCGGTTTCAAGGAAATGCTGATCACCGAGCTTCAGGCGGAGTCCTCGGCGCTGCTTTTGGATCCGCACTACGCCTACCCGCGCGGCGTCTCCCGCATGGATCCGGCCAAGGGCCTGATCCTGACCCTGGAAGATTCGCTCTTCGAAGAGACGCCGGGCGGCCGGCTTTCGAGCGAGATCGACGATTGGTCGGTGGAAAAGATCAAGCGCGCCGGCGGCGACGCGGTCAAGGTGCTGGCCTGGTACCGTCCGGACGCGGAACCGGATGTCTGCCGCCGCCAGCAGGACTACGTCGCGCGCATCGGCGATGCCTGCGCCCGATATGACATTCCCTTCGTTTTCGAGCTCCTGGTCTATCCCCTGGCCAAGGATGCGGAGCAGACCGGCGATTATGTGGAGATGAAGACCAAGAAGCCGGAGCTCGTCTTGGAAAGCGTGCGGACTTTCGCCGATGCCAAATACGGCGTTGATCTCTTCAAGCTGGAAAGCCCGCTCGCGGCCGATGACGTGCCTGGGGTCGGCGGCGCGGGCTGGGAGACGGCGCAGGAGCTCTTCGACGTCCTCGGCCAGGCCGCCGGCCGGCCCTGGGTGATGCTTTCGGCGGGCGCCGGCATGGCCGCGTTCCGCAATATCCTCACCCATGCCTATAGGGCCGGCGCCAGCGGCTATCTGGCGGGCCGCGCGATCTGGCTGAGGGCCTTTCAGGCTTTTCCGGATTGGGACGCCATCCGTGGCGGTTTACGGGGCGAGGCGATCGCCTATATGACGGATATCAACGCGCTGACCGACGCCGAGGCGACGCCCTGGCAGGCGCACCCCTGCTTCGGCGGGGACGGCGCCGGGATCGGCCCGGCGGATGCGACCTTCCGCCATAACTATCCGGGATTCGGAGGCTGACATGCCCTTGAGATATGGAGTTGCCGCGCTCGGCCGGCCGACATTCGACGTGCGCTTTGCCGAGGAGACGAAGGACAGGGCCTTCGCTGCGCTCGAGGCGGCCGGAATCGAGGCCGTCGGCCCGCGCGCGCTCTTGTTCGACGCCGAGGCGGCGGAGCGGGCGCTGGCCGAGATCCGCGCGGCCGGCGACATCGACCTTTTCCTGATCCTTCAGGTGACCTTTACCGACGCGACCATGACCGTGAAGATCGCCCAAGAGGCGGGTGTGCCGGTCGCCATCTGGGCGCTGCCCGAGCCGAGGGCCGGCGGCCGGCTCAGGCTCAACGCGTTTTGCGGGCTCAACCTGGCGGCGCATGCGCTCGGCAAGGCGGGGGTGCCGCATGGCTGGCTCTATGCCAATCCCGACGCGCCGGGCCTCGCCGATTCGGTGCGGGCGCTCGCGAAACCGGCCGCGCTTGCGCCGTCGCGTGCCGCGGCGGGCGAGAGCAGGGCGCATGCTGCGGCCGACCGCGTACTCGAGTCGCTTCGCGGCGCGCGTATCGCGGTGCTTGGCAAGCACCCTGACGGCTTCGATACCTGCGCCTATGACGGCCCCGGCCTCAAGGGCCTAGCCGATATCGAGGTGCAGCCGATTCCCTTGGACGAGGTATTCGACAAGGCGCGGTCGGCGGATGCGGCCCGCGTCGGCGCAAAGCATGACGAAGCGGTGCGCGCGCTCGCCGGGCTCGATGCGGTCGATCGGGAAGAGCTGGACCGGTCCCTTCGCGTGTTTTGCGCGCTCGAGGATGTGCAGGTGGAGACCGGCGCCAAGGGGCTGGCCGTGCGCTGCTGGCCCGAGATGTTCACCGAATATGGCTGCGCCGCCTGCGGGCCGATGGCGATGATGAACCAGAAACGGATTCCGGCGGCCTGCGAGGCGGATGTGCACGGCTCGCTGTCGCAGCTCATCCTGCAGGAGCTCGCCGACGCGCCGGCCTGGATGGCCGATCTGGTCGATATCGATACCGAAGGCGATACCGGCGTTTTATGGCACTGCGGCCTGGCGCCGCTCTCCATGGCCGACCCGGATGCAGAGGCGGAGGCGACCATCCACACCAACCGTAAGATGCCGCTGTTGCATCAGTTCCCGCTCAAGCCCGGCCGAGTCACCCTGGCACGGCTCTCCCAGGCGCGCAATGCGTCGAAGCTGATGATCGCCGGCGCCGAGGTGCTCAAAGCGCCAATGGCCTTTACCGGCACCTCCGGCGTGGTCCGCTTCGACCGTCCGGCCGGCGAGGTCTGCGCCGACATCATGGCCGAGGGGCTGGAGCATCACTTCGCGCTCGCCTATGGCGACCACCGGGAGGCGCTGCGCGCAATCGCAGCGCGGCTCGATCTGCCGGTGCTGGAGTTGGCATAGAATATTGATATTTCAGTGACAGTTACTTTTTTTAGATATTTCAGTGACAGTTACTTTTTTTATGGATGGGTTTTTAATCCATTGTTTTTAAATGGAAAATAAAAAGGTAACTGTCACCGAAATATGATGGATTGCTGTGTCGCTGGCGCTTCTCGCAACGACGGAGAGCTGCTTCAGCTTATACGTATAACGCCCTAGGACCG
>JAKSBY010000653.1 GCA_022360855.1 Sphingomonadales bacterium
ACCTTCAAGCCAGGCCTGATCCGCCATACGCCGGACGACAACGGCCGCATCAACCCCTATCCCAGCTACTCCAACGCCGCTTACGTGGCGATCACCGAAGTGGATGTGGACACCGGCGCGGTCAAGCTCCTGAAATTCTCCGCCGCCCATGACTGCGGCAAGGTGATCAACCCCGTGCTGGTGGAAGGCCAGGCCTGCGGCGCGATTTCCTTCGGCATGGGTGGGGCGATGTCGGAAGGCATCGCGTTCGACGACAGCGGCCGTCAGCTCACCAGGAACTTCATGGATTACGTGATGCCCCGTGCCGGCGATATGCCGGAGGTCGAACTGGCCCATCACGACAGCCCCAATCCGGTGACCTATATGGGCCTGAAAGGCGCCGGCGAGGCCGGCGTCGGTGGCTCCGCCGCAGCCGTCGTCAATTCCGTCAACAATGCCTTGGCGCCCTTCGGCGTGATGATGACCGATCTGCCGCTATCCGCCCCCCGCGTGTGGTCGGCGCTTCAGGCGGCGCGTAAGGCGGGCCCGGCCCGCAAGGTCGCCTAGCCCATGAGCCTGCACCCGCAATTCGCGCGGCCGCGCACCCTCGATCAGGCCGCGGACCTGCTGTCCGGGCTCGCCTCCGGCGCCGTGGTGATCGCTGGCGGGCAGGAGCTTACACCTTCGATCAACTACGGCCATCTGATGCCGAGTGTTTATGTGGACATCGGCGCGATCAGGGAACTCAAGGGCATCAAGGCCGATGATGGCGAGATCGCCATCGGCGCGCTGACGGTCCATCGCGATCTCCAGAACAATGAGATCGTGCAGAGTGATCTTCCGCTTCTCGCCCATGCGGCGACGCAGGTCGGCGGCGGATGGCAGGTCCACAACCGGGGCACCATTGGCGGCAATATCGTCTGCATGCATCCGCTGTACGACATCCTGCCGTCGCTCCTGGCCCTGAAGGCGGATGTGGAGATCGCCACTGCCGGCGGCGTGCGCCGGGCGGCACTCGCCGAAATCATGACGGAAACCAGCCACGGCCTGGGCAGCGAGGCGATCCTGACCCGCGTTCTGGTCACGCCCATGCCGGCCGGCACCGGCTGGGGCTACGAGAAACTGAAGATCACCGCCGGCGCCTATGGCTCGGCAAACGCCGCGGCGGTCGTGTCCCTCACCGGCCCGAAGATCTCCAACCTGCGGGTTGTCATCGGCGCCGTCACGGCGCTGCCGGTCGATGTCAGCGCCGGCCTGGCGGAGTTCGTCGGCCGGGAATGGAGCGCATCGCTGGGCCAGGCGCTGGCCGAGAGATGTTCCGCCCTCATCGCCGAGCCTTTGTCCGACCACCAGGGACATGGCGACTGGCGCCGCGCTATGGCCGGAGTCGTCGCCGCGCGCGCCGTCGCGGCCGCGGTCGGACGCGTCGGCAAGGATTAGAACGGAGGGGCCGCGGCACATGGAAGACCTGCTGGAAGATACGGTATTTTTGCGGTTGCGCGTCGACGGGCAGCTCCACGAACTCGAGGTGCCGCCCGATCTCTCCCTGCTCGACCTTCTGCGCGACGGGCTCGGTCTGACCGGCACCCATATGGGCTGCATGACCGGCCATTGCGGTGCCTGCACGGTGTTGATCGACGGGCGCGTGGCCAAGTCCTGCATCGCTCCGGCGGCGACACTGGAGCGCGAGGCCATCACCACGATCGAAGGGCTGGCCGAGCCGGACGGAACATTGCACCCCATCCAGCAAACCTTCTGGGACGAGGCCGGGTTTCAATGCGGTTTCTGCGCTCCCGGAATGGTGCTGACCACGGTCGAGCTCCTGCAACAGAACGATGACCCGACCGACGAAGAGATTCGGTCTGCCCTCAACGGAAATCTTTGCCGCTGTACCGGATATCAGAGCCTTGTCCGCTCGGTGAAGGCGGCAGCGGCGCGTATCAGAGAGTCGAAAACCGAAGCCGAAGATTAAGGAAGGAATCCACGATGAACGTTCAAACCGCTGTCAAGCCGGAGATCAAGACGCTGCCCCTGCAGATCGCGACGCCGGAAAAGCTGGCGCCCTATGGCGAGGTACTGGGCTATAATCCTGACGTGGCGCCCATGCCCATCGACTTCTACGATGGCGCGGCCAAGGTGCGCCGGGTCGCCGACTTCGTGTCCGACGACCAGACCGAGATGCCGGTGGTTACGGTCAACCGCCGGCCCTTCGAGATGCGCTATGTGGAGCGGCATTTCAAACACACGCAGGCGTTCATCTCGCTCGGCTCTAAGCCGTTCATCGCCGCCTTCGCGCCGCCCAATAACGACGCGGAGCTGCCGGACATGGACGCCTTCGAGGCGTTTCTGTTCGACGGCAGCGTCGGCTTCATGATGCATATCGGGACATGGCACGATTTCCCCTATGCCGTGTTCGACAACACCAATCTCCTGGTCATCCTGCGCAAGGAAGCGACGGACGGCCTGGTGCGCGACAACGTGATCCAGGATGAGGCGGAAAGCCCGGACCTCGAGAAGCGCGACCTGCTGGCCCGCCGCAATACGCTGATCCGGTTCGAACTCTGACGGGGGCGGGCCCGCTGAGCCCGCGCGCGCACCGGCTTTAGCCGTCGCGGTCGGCGGTGCTTTCCATGGCGTCCAGCACCCATTGGATGTGGCTGACGAAGCTGGCGACGGCGGCGTGGGCGTCGCCCTCCATCATGGTTTCGTGAATGCGTGTGTAGTTGCGCAGGAAGGTGTCCCAATGGCCGCCGGGCGCCAGATCGGCCAGCAGGCGGTTGAAGAAATTGATGTAGGGCCGGCGGTAGAAGAAATCGAGGAAGTAGTTGCCGGAAATCTGGTTGACCGCGCGGTGATAGTCGGCCAGCGAGGTGACGAATTGCGACGGCTCGCGCAGCTCCCATTTCTCCTGGATCGTCGCGAAGGCCGCCTGCAGCAGCTCCCGGTTGCCGTCTCCGTCGATATTCTTGACCGCGCGACGCATGCCGAGAACGAGCACCGCCTCGGTGAATTCGAGGAAATCCACAAGCTGCGAGACCGCCAGCTTCCTGATGCGCGCGCCCCGGTTGGGGATGAGGTCGACGACACCTTCGCCGGCCAGGATATGCAGCGCCTCGCGCACCGGCGCGCGGCTGACGTTGAACGTCTCCGCAAGGTCCGATGCGATCAGCCGTTGTCCCGGGGCGAACTGCCCCTTGGCAACGCCGTCGATCACGCCTTCGACCACGAGCTCAACCAAAGATTGCGTCTTCTCTTTTGTCGTATCTGTTGTTTTGTCTTGGCCTGCGGTGGTGTTGGCATCGTTCATTAAATGTGGTCCGGTATTCTGGGCGCAATCGGCAACAACACGTGTTCGCGCGATCGTCGACGGAGTTTGCTTACGATATCCCCCCAATATTACCAGGAGATATGGGGAATCTCCGATGTTTATAAGCCCCGTCGTTGCCAGATGGCCAGCGAATTGTGCAATATTTTATGTTGAAATAATATACAATTATACATACAATATGAAGGCAACAAGGCTGGGCGTCGGGAATCCGGTTCGACCCCGCCCAAGGAATGGACGTAGCCTCTGAGTGGCAGTGCCGCGTATCCTGGCGCTGCCACCCTTTTTTCGGCGGGACGGCGGCTATTCGCGCCGCCAGCCGGCGCGGAAGCGGGACGTCGTGCCCTGGCCGCCGGGCATTGTGGGGACCGCCTCACCCGTGTCGTCGTCGCCCCACAGGCGCCCGGCGTCGGAGTTGCGCCAGGCCTGGTAGTCCGCCGAGGAATCCTGCAGCGCCTTCAGCGGATGGTCGGCCCAGTCGACATGCTCGGTCGGGATATCCCAGCGCGCCTCATCCAGATAGGCCGCCGCCAGCTTCTCTGCCTCCGGATAGGGCCGGGGCGGCCAGGGGAAGCCCATAGGCGCGTCGGTATGCACCAGAATAAGCGCGCCCGAGCGCGACATGAAGGGCGCGTGATACCATTCCTGCGGATGGTTGACGACGCTGCCGATGCCCATCTGCCCCTCGTTGATCAGCATGACGTCGCCCTGGATGAGCAGGATCTCCTCGAAGCATTCGTGATGCACGTGCTCCTGATCGGCGATCATGCCGGGCGCGATGTATTGAAACCGCAAATAGCCGCCGGGGCCGCCGTCGAAACCTTCGTCGGTTGGGTGCGGCACCGGATCCGGCTTGCGCAGGGATTTGTGCATGATGCCGTGGCTGCCGGGCACGCTCATCACCCACTCTTCCTGCCAGGTCTTCAGTGCACGATTGCGGGTTACCGGATAGGGATAGGCCGGGATATGCGGGTTCCAGAAGGCGAGCGCCAGCGCGCCGGTCTCCGAGTGCAGCGCGCCGCCGCCGCAAAGCTGCGGGATGTGCAGGTAGCCGCCGCTGCCCACGCGCGCGCCGTTCAGCGCCAGATCGCCGCTCAAGAGGAAGAACTCCAGGGACGCCTCCTTGGCGTCCGTCCTGGCTGTCCAACCCGGCGGAATCTCCGCAATGTAAGTTGCCGACTCCGAGCGGTGATCGCGGCTCATGAGCGCCGAGGCCAGGCCATCCAGGAGATCCGGCGCTGCCTGGGCGCTGCGCTCCAGGGCCAGGAAGTTGTAGAATCCGGGTTCGTCGCGTCGCCAGGAATGGGCGGGCATAAAATCCTCCTAAACCGTTAGTACTATGGAGCCGGAGG
>JAKSBY010000213.1 GCA_022360855.1 Sphingomonadales bacterium
TATCGAAATGCCGGGCGATGCGGTGAAAGACGGCCGCTATCGCCTCACCGAGGTACAGGTCAAGGCGATCCTTGATCTTCGCCTGCACAGGCTCACGGCGATCGGCCGCGACGAGATCGGCGACGAGCTCAAGGAGATTGCCGCGAAGATCGAGGAATTCCTCGCCATCCTCGGCGACCGGGCCAAACTCTACGGCATCCTGCGCGACGAGCTCGTGGCCGTGCGCGAGGCCTTTGCCGACGAACGCCGCACCGAAATCCTCGACACCGGCTTCGAAGACATCGAAGACGAAGACCTGATCCAGCGCGAGGACATGGTCGTCACCGTCACCCACTCGGGCTACATCAAGCGCGTGCCGCTCTCCGCCTACCGTGCGCAGCGCCGCGGCGGCAAGGGCCGCGCCGGCATGGCGACGCGGGAGGAGGATGTGCTGTCCGCCGTCTTCGTCGCCTCGACCCATACGCCCGTGCTGTTCTTCACGACCTTCGGCAAGGTCTACAAGCTCAAGGTCTGGAAACTGCCGCTGGCCACCCCGCAGGCGCGCGGCAAGGCCATAATCAACATGCTCAAGCTGGAGCAGGGCGATACCATCGCCACCATCCTGCCGCTGCCTGAGGACGAGGCCGAATGGGCCGATTTGAACGTCATGTTCGCCACCGCCTCGGGCAATGTGCGGCGGAGCGACATGGTGGACTTTACTAACGTCCCCTCCAACGGAAAGATTGCGATCCGCTTCGAAGAGGACTCCGACGACCGGCTGGTCGGCGTCAACCTCTGTACCGACGATGATGATGTTTTCCTGGCCGCGCGCGGCGGCAAGGGCATCCGCTTCCCGGTCACGTCGCTCCGCGTGATCAAGAGCCGGACATCCACCGGTGTCCACGGCATGAAACTGGCCAAGGGCGACCGCGTAATCTCGCTCTCCATCCTGAAAGGCCAGAACGCCTCGGTGGAGGAGCGCGACGCCTATCTCAAGGCGGCCCCCTGGAAAAGCGAGCCCAGCGAGGTGGCGCTGCCGGCGGAAAAGATGGCGGAGCTCGCCGACGCCGAAGAATTCATCCTCACGGTAACCGAGAACGGCTACGGCAAGCGTACCTCATCACACGAATACCGCAGCATGGGCCGGGGCGGGCAGGGGGTCGTTAATATCGAAACGTCGGAGCGCAACGGCCGCGTCGTCGGCTCTGGCCCGGCGGCCGACGACGACGAGATGATCCTGGTCACCGACCAGGGCAAGATCATCCGCATCCCCATCCACGACATCCGCATCGCCGGGCGCGCGACCCAGGGCGTCACCCTGTTCGACGTGGCCGAAGACGAGAAGGTCGTATCCGCCGCCAAGATCGCCGAGGTCGAAAACGGCGAGGACGATGGTGACGAAGAAAGCTAGGGAATGCGCGTCATTGCGAGCGGAGCGAAGCAATCCAGGGGAGCACAGGGCACCGGCTTACGAAATTAGGGACGGTTCCCTATTTTCCAAAATAGGGAACCGTCCCTAATTTAGGCGGTGTCTTCTGGATTGCCGCGTCGCTGGCGCTTCTCGTAATGACGCGGTCATTTTCTCAGGCTGCCCCCTGGCGCCCCTCCAGCAGGTCCCGGTGCCGCAGGATGACCTTGGCCGCAAAGTCTCGAAAGGCGCGGAACCGCGGCGTGGCGGCAACGTCCTGATGACTTAGCACCCATAGATCGCGGGATGCCGCCTCCGGTTCCGGCGGCAGCCGCACCAATTCCGGCTCCTGGTCGGCCATGAAGCAGGGCAGCTCGACGATGCCGAAGCCAGCCTTGGCCATGGCCAACCAGCTCTCGTAGTTGTTGATACGGTGGTGCACGGGCAAATGCCGGTAGCGGCTGCGGGCGATATAGCTGGGATTCTCTATGTCGTCGATCCAACCGATCCAACGTGCCGTCGCATCCTTGCCCTCCAACGTATGCGTCTCGAGGTAATCCCGCGAGGCGTACTTTGCGACAACCACGTTGAGCAGCCGACGGCCCGACAAGGTCTCCGCCGGGGCGTTGGTCACACGGATCGCCACATCCGCTTCCCGGCGCGAGAGATTGGCCAACTCGCGCGAGACCAGCAGTTCGACCTGGATCTCGGGATTGGCCTCGGTGAACTCGTGCAGATGCGGCACCAGCAGCCGCGTCACGAATCCCTCATGCACGGAGACGCGGACGACACCCGAGAGGCGCTCGTCCGCTGCGGCCGTGACCCGCTCCAAAGCCGCCATCTTGTCGGCGACGTCCCGCGCCGCCTCGAAGATCTGCGCCCCTTCCTCGGTCAGGACGTAGCCGGAGCGGAGCCGGTCAAAGAGGCGCACGCCCAACGCCTCCTCATAGGCGTTCAGGCGGCGGAACACGGTCGTCTGATTGACCCGCAAGCCCTTGGCGGCTTTCGACATGGAGCCGGATTCGGCAATGGCGAGGAAGTAGCGAACGTCGTCCCAATGCATGGCGGTCTCACTTGCAGATTTGCAAAGATTCCAGCCTGAAATAGCAGCCATTACTGCACAGGCGCAATATTGAGTCTGATTGATCAGCCAGCCCGGGCCATCTTCTTCCGGGCTTCTATCTCCTTGCCTTTTGTAACCGGATCGCCA
>JAKSBY010000714.1 GCA_022360855.1 Sphingomonadales bacterium
CCATGGCTCCCTACTCGGCGGCCGGACAGGCGATGGCGGTCTCGTCATGCGACGCCAGGCGAATGTCCGAAAAACTCAAGGCGAAGCTTCCGGAGGTTTCGAGCGCGAACGGCGCCACCACGTTAGCCATGTCGGCGCCGGCATCCCGGAAGCAGCTCAGCGGCACCAAGAGCGTACCCCATGCTTGCGCCGATTCGGCGCTCAACAAGCCCGAAATCTCGATCGATCCCGCGCAGGCCTCGCCGCAGCCAATGCCGAGCCGCACCGCCTCGGACGGCACTTCGTCGACCCGCAGGTCGATGGCCAGCCCCATGGCGCCGTTGGTTTCGCGGCTCAGATCCAGGGGCGAGCCGCCGGCGATCAGGACCGAGGCGGGCGCCTCCCCCGTCCAGACAATCGCGCGGGAATCCTCCTGCTGGCGGCGGTCGTTGGTCTGGAAGCGGATGCCGTTGCCCGTGCTCTGGCCGGCGGCGGCCGCGACTTCCTGTCCGGATGCGCCCGCTTCGTCGATCAGGAGCCGCCAGGGCAGAACCGCGCGGCCATTGGAGAAATAGACGTCGCGGCTCTGGGCGAGCTGTCCGGCCAGCCCCGACTCCTCGGAGAGCGCGTCCAGATCCCCGTCATCCGCATAGGTCAGCCCATGGCCATAGGCGAACAGAGGATCGTAGTCGGCGGCGCCTCTGTTCTGCGGCGGCTGCGTGGCGGTTTTCGGCCACGAGAAGGAGAGCCGCCCCTTGAAGTCGTGATTGACCGCGCCGTCCGCCGCCCGGAACAGGACATCGGCAATGCCGCCCCCCTCGCTTCCCGGCAGCCAGGCGGCGACAAAGGCGTCGGACGCGTTGATCTCCGGATTGACCCAGAGCGGCCGGCCGGACAGGAAGACCGCGACGACCGGGATTCCATCGGATTTCAACGATTGCAGGAGCGCAAGATCGCGCCGGTCGGTCGGGCTGTAGGCGAGATTATCGATATCGCCCTGGAATTCGGCGTAGGGATCTTCGCCGAACACGACGATGGCCACGTCGGGACGGTCTTCGTAGCTACCGTCGACAGAGAACAACGCCTCCCCCCCCGCATCGGCAACGGTTTCGGCGATCCCGCCATAGATGGATTGGCCGATGGGGAATTCGTCATTGGTATGGCCGGTTGCCTGCCAGGACAGGGTCCAGCCGCCCGATTGTTTGGCGATATTGTCGGCGCCGTCGCCGGCAACGAGGACCGTGGTACCCGGGTCCAGCGGCAACAGCCCACCGGCATTCTTCAGGAGCACGAGGGATTCGCGCACCGCCTGGCGAGCGACGGCCCGGTGCTCGGGCGAGCCAAGCAGTTCGAAGCGCCCGGAAAGCGGCCGGTCGGACGGCTTCGGCTTTTTGAACAGGCCAGCACGGAGCTTCACCCGCAGGATCCGCGTCACCGCGTCGTCCAGCCGTTCCATGGAGATCTCGCCGGAGCGCACTTGTTCAAGCGTCGCCGCGTAGAGCCCTTTCCAGCTATCCGGCGCCATGAACATGTCGATACCCGCGTTGAAAGACTTGGCGCAGCTCGTGTTCGCGCAACCCTCGACCTGGCCATGCGCGTTCCAGTCGCCAACGACAAAGCCGTCGAAGCCCATGCGATCTTTGAGAACATCAGTCAATAAGCCTTTGTTCCCATGCATTTTTTTGCCTTGCCAACTCGAGAAGGACGCCATCACAGTCTGCGCCCCGGCCGCAAGCGCCGGCGGATAGCCGGCACCGTGGATATCGCGCAGGTCCGCCTCGTCGTCCTGGTTGTCGCCTTGGTCCCGGCCGTCAACGGTGCCACCGTCGCCGAGGTAGTGCTTGGCCGTGGCGACGACCCGCTCGGGGCCGAGGAAATCCTCTGCTCCGGCGATGCCCTGCAGCCCCTCGACGAAGGCGCCGGCGTAGCTCACCACGATCTCCGGGTCTTCCGAGTAGCCCTCGTAGGAGCGGCCCCAGCGGTCGTCGCGCACCACCGCCAGGGTCGGCGCGAAAGTCCAGTCGAGCCCGGTGGTCGCGATCTCCAGCGCCGTGACCTCGGCAATGCGGCGGATCAGCTCAGGGTTATTGGCCGCGCCGAGCCCGATATTGTGCGGGAAGATGACGGCGCCGGTGACGTTGTTGTGGCCATGCACGGCGTCGGTGCCCCAGATCAGCGGGATCACCGGCTCGCCCTCGGGCACCTCCAGGGCGGCCAGATAAAACGCATCTGCGGCCGCCAGCCACTCTTCCGGCGGTGCGTATTGCTTGCCACCGGGCGCCGAATTACCGCCGTTCAGCACCGAGCCGAGCCGGTAGTCGCGAACCTCCTCGGGCGTCACGCTGCCCAAATCGGCCTGGATCACCTGCCCAACCTTGGCTTCCAGGCTCATGCGCCCGAGGAGTTCCGCGATTCTGGCCTCGATCGCCGGGTCCTTTTTGACCGCGCTTTGAACCGCCGGCCATTGGTCCGGGTTGACCGACGCCGCCTCGGCAACGGTTGGTGCATCGCCTTGAGCGCCGTTTTGGCCGCTATCGGCGCATGCCGCGACGGCGGAAAACAGGACTATGGAAGAGGCGGCAAGAATTCGGGGATGCGAGTTCGCACACATGAAGCTGCTCCAGCGGGCCGGCAGGGATTGAACCATCTTAGACCAAGGGCGGGGGCCGGTTGGGACCCAATCAGCCCCCGCCGCCGGTCGCGACCAGTCTTGTCAGACGCGGATCCTGAGGCGGAAGCCCCATTGCCGCGGCGAGTTGAAGAACCGCTGATTGAGACCCGGCGTGTTGATCAACGACGTCATGTGGATCTCGTTGGTCAGGTTGGAGACGAACGCCTCCAGACGGAACCTTCCATCGCCGTGGGTATAGCCGGCGCCAAGGTCGAGGTGGAAATAGCCGTCCACCCGGTCGTTGAACACCGGATTGGGGTTGCCGAAGGTATCGAAGCCCTCGCCGTTGAAGACCAGCATGAAATGCTCGCTGCGGTACTGGCCCGAGAACAGCCAGTCGACCGTTCCGGTCGATACGTCGAAACTATGGCCGAGCCGGAAGTTGACCGTCAGCTCGGGCGCCTTCGGCAGCTTGTTGCCGGACAGGTCGACCAGAGGCGAATCGCCGGCGCCGAAGCCGACGCGCGAATCGCGGATCGTGGCGCTGTCGAATTCGGCATTGAGATAGAGGAACTCGACCCCGGCCTCGAAGCCGTTGGGGAACAGAATGTCGGCCTCCATCTCGATTCCCCAGAGGGTCGAGTCGGCGGCGTTGAAGCGCTGCGCCGACGCGGCCACGTTGCCGCCCGCCTGGTTGCCGACATCGGCGATCTCGACGACCGTCTGGAAGACCTGGTCCTGATAGTCGTAGTAGAAGGCCGCCATGTTGAAGGTGACCGGCAGGTCGCCGACCTCGAAACGGTTCTTCGAGCCGATCTCGATGGCGGTCAGGCTTTCCGGCCCGAATGTCGGCGCGGTGCTGGTGCCGCTCGGCAAGATGAAGTTGTCGTTGAAGCCGCCCGCCTTGTGACCGGTCGAGACGGTCAGGTAGAGCAGATTGTCTTCGCCGACGTCGTATTCGATGCCGGCGCGCCAATCCACGTAGCTGTCCGAATTCTCACCGACCTGCGCCGTGATGCCGGACGCATCGACGCTGCCGTCAAGATCGCCGTCGGCAATCTGCTGCAGCCGCAGCGCGATGAGATCATCAATATCATCGAAGGACCCGAAATTGGCCACCGCATCGAGAAAGTTCTCGAACGGATTGCCGGTCGGCGCCAGGAGTGTGCGGTCATTCGGCAGGGCATAGAAGATTCCGGGGGTGCCGAAACGCTGCTGGGCGCAGCAGCCGAGCGGGTCGCCGTCCACATCCGCCGGCAGGTTAAACAGCCAGACGCTGCCGATGCCGACCCGCGACTTGTCTTCTTCCGAGTAGCGGATGCCGGCGAGTACGCGCAGCCGGTCGGTCACGTCGAAGGTGCCGTCGGCGTAGAGCGCCCAGGATTCCGACTGAACGTCGGGCATGGTGAAATCGACGCCGGCGAAGAACACTCCCTTGTCGGCGGTGTTGGCGAGCTGCGCCTGCTGATCTTCGTTGAAGTAGAAGCCGCCGGCGGTCCACCGGAACCGCGCGCTGTCCGGCGCGAAGAAGCGGAGCTCATGCACCTCCGAATTGGAGGTCGTATACCACTGCTGCCAGCCGAAATTGTCGATATTGCCGTCCGAAAGATCGATGCCGTCGAAAAACGGCGCGATCTGCCCGCCGGTGATCTGGAAATAGGTCATGTCGCGGTGGCTGCCGGAATATTCGGCGATCACCGGGCCGAAGTCATACAGGATCGTCGCCGCAAAGCCGTAATGCTCGAAATCCACCAGTCCCTGATGGCCGCGCAGCACGACCTCATAGGGATCGACCGAGTCCGGGTCGATGCCGGCGGCGAGGATGTTCTCGAAGCGGTAGCCAGCCGTGCCCGTGCCGCCCTGCTCCAGATAGTCGGCAATGAAGAAGACCGAGAGCTTCTCGTTCGGCTCCCACAAGACCGAGCCCCTGATGCCCCAGTCATTGGCGGATTCGAAGCCCTGGAGATCCTGCACGGGACCGACATTCTGGGCGAAGGGATCGTGATTCTCGCTGAACGACGCGATGCGGATTGCCAGCGTGTCGCCCAAGGGGATGTTGACCATGGCCTTGTGGGCCTTGAGATCGAAATTGCCGAGCGTGCCCTCGACTTCCGCCTCCCATTCCTGCAGGCCCGGCCGCTTGGTGACCACGTTGAGCGCGCCGGCCGTCGCATTGCGCCCACGCAGCGTACCCTGCGGGCCGCGGTTCAGCTCCAAGCGCTCGATATCGAAGAACATGGCGCCGACACCGCGTGGCCGCGGGATGTAAATGCCGTTGAAATAGACCGCCGTGGCCGGATCGCCGAGCTCGGTATTGTTGTCGGACCCGATGCCGCGCACATAAAGCTCGACATTGCCCTCCTGCTCGCCGACATGTAGGCCCGGCGAGATGGTGCCGAGCGCCTCGACGCCGGTCACGCCCAGAAGATCGAGCTGCTCCTGATTATAGACGTCGGCGGTACCGGAGTAGTCCTGGATGTCTTTGGTTCGCCGGTCGACGGTAACGACGATCTGTTCCATCACGAGGGCATCAGTGTCCTGCGCCGAGACGCCGTTGGTCAAACCGGCAACGGTCAGCGCGGAAACCGACGCCGACGCACACAATAGAGTCTTGAAAGTACCACCCACGGCTTTGTTCCTCCCCTAGGTAGTTTGGTGTCCATAACAGCGGCACCGCAACTCATCTTCATTCGCTCGGTCCGCCGAGGCGCTGCCGGCTGATTTGCGTTTCGTATTGACAGCGCTGTCACTATAAAATATCGGTATTGACAGCGCTGTCAAGTATAATATTCTTTCACAACCACAAAATGTCGCGAACGATCAGCGCGTCTAACATTGGGGAGGACGAGGGCAAGCCCATTCACCACGGTTGAACGAAACGCCGTAGCGGCGGTTTCCTTTTCCCGAGAGAAGCCACAACCGCCTTCTGGCAGGGCGAGCCCGCATCAAAGGACATGACATGACCGACACATCCGCCGCCACGATGGGGACCCCGCCCGCCGATACGTCGGAGCACAATATGCTCCTGATCGTTTTGATCAGCATCGTCGCGACGATCGGCGGCTTCCTGTTCGGTTTTGATTCCGGCGTGATCAATGGCACGGTCGACGGCCTGCAGACCGCGTTCAACTCCGACAGCGTCGGCACAGGCTTCAATGTCGCCAGCATGCTCCTCGGCTGCGCGGTCGGCGCCTTCTTCGCCGGGCGCCTGGCGGATGTCTGGGGGCGCCGGACGCTCCTGCTGGTGGCCGCGGTGTTCTTCATCGTCAGCGCCTGGGGCTCGGGCATCGCGGCCTCGTCCATCCAGTTCGTCATCTTCCGCGTCATCGGCGGCCTGGCGGTCGGCGCGGCCAGCGTCATGGCGCCGGCCTATATCAGCGAGATCGCCCCGGCCCATATCCGCGGCCGGCTCACCACGATCCAGCAGATTGCCATCATCACCGGGCTCTTCATGGCCTTTGTCAGCAACTTTTTCCTCGCCGATATCGCCGGCGTGTCGACGGCGATCCTGTGGTTCAACTACGAGGCCTGGCGCTGGATGTTCTGGATCGAGCTGATCCCTGCCTTCACCTTCCTCTTCGCGCTCCTGACGATCCCCGAGAGCCCACGCTTCCTCGTTTCCAAGGGGCGCCAAGATAGGGCCCGCAGCGTGCTCGCGCGGCTCTACGGGGCCGCCACCGCCGAGGCCAAGGTTCAGGAGATCTACGATTCCTTCTCGGCCGACCATCACCGGCCGCGCTTTGCCGACCTGATCGACAGTGCGACCGGGCAGGTGCGCCGCATCGTCTGGATCGGCATCGGATTGGCCTCCTTCCAGCAGCTCGTCGGCATTAATGTCGTATTCTACTATGGTGCGGTGCTGTGGCAGGCGGTCGGCTTCTCGGAGAGCGACGCGCTCTTCATCAACATCATCTCCGGCGCCATCTCGGTCGGCGCGTGTACCATCACCATCCTCCTGATCGACAAGATCGGCCGCAAGCCGCTGCTCTGGTTCGGCTCGGTCGGCATGGCGGCCATGCTGGCGCTCGTTGCCGTCGCCTTCTCCACGGCAACTGTGGACGAAGCGGGCAATTTCGCGCTCAGCGATTCAATGGGCCTTTTGGCGCTGGTCGCCGCCAATGCTTACGTGTTCCTCTTCAACGGCTCCTGGGGGCCGGTGATGTGGGTCATGCTGGGAGAGATGTTCCCAAACCAGATCCGGGGATCCGGGCTTGCGGTCTCGGGCCTCTCGCAATGGGGCTCGAACTTTGCCATCACCATGACCTTCCCGATCATGCTCGCCTCGATCGGGCTGGCCGCGGCCTATGGCATCTACGCCTTCTTCGCGGCGCTTTCCGCGCTCTTCGTCATCAAGCTCGTACACGAAACCAAGGGCCTCGAACTTGAGGATATGGAGGGCTGAAGAAAGGGGGCGGGCTTGCGCCCGCCCGTGCCTTGACCTTAACCTGTGCCTTTTAAACAGCTCCAATGACTTCAGACCTCCGCACGAAAGAACGTAGAGCGACAATCGACGACGTGGCGCGCCGGGCGGGCGTCTCGATCAAGACGGTTTCCCGGGTCCTCAACAACGAGCCCAACGTGCGGCCGGTCAAGCGCCAGCAGGTGCTGGAGGCGGCCCGGGCCCTCAACTATTCGCCGAATATCTCGGCCCGCAGCCTGGCCGGCGACAAATCCTTCCTGATCGCCCTGCTCTATCGCGACCCGAGCCTCGATCCGAGCCCGAACTACATCAGCTACGTACAGATCGGCGCGCTTGCCAAATGCCGCCAATACGGCTTTTACCTGCTGCTCGAGCCTTACGACATGCACGATCCGGACGTCGAAAACGAGGTCCAGCGGCTGATCATCCGCTCACGCGTCGACGGCCTCATCCTGATCCCGCCGATCAGCGACTCGGACGCGATCATGCGCGCGATCGAAGCTTCCGGCCTTCCCTATGTCAGGATCGCTCCCGGCGATGAGCCCGATCGCGCGCCTCATGTCTTTATGGACGACCGCCAGGCGGCCTACGACATGACCGAGCATCTCCTCAAACTCGGGCACCGGCGCATCGGATTCATCAAAGCTCATCTCGACCATGGCGCGGCGCAGTTTCGCCTGGAGGGATTTCAGACCGCCATGGCCGAGCATAACGTCCCGGTCGACCCGCCACTCGTCGGCCAGGGCGATTTCACCGTCGAATCGGGCATGCGCTGCACCGAGGCGTTTCTCGATCTGCCGACGCCGCCGACGGCGGTGTTTGCCGCTAACGACGAAATGGCCGCCGGTGCCATCGCGGCGGCGCACAAGAGGGGGCTGGCGGTTCCCGCCGATCTCTGCGTTTCCGGTTTCGACGATTCATCGGTGGCCGCGGTCACCTGGCCGCCGCTCACCACGGTGCATCAGCCGATCGCCGAGATGGCGGAGGCGGCCACCGAGCTCCTGATCGAGCGCATCAAGGGACACAAGTCGGACGAGACCGGCGACCGGTTCCCGTCCCGCCAGCTCGATTACCGGATCGTGGTGCGCGATTCGACGGCGACGGCACCGGCAGAGGCATAAAGTCCATGAGGGACGATGGCGCGCCGAACCCGCGACTGGAAGCCGCGGCGGCCGGGCGCCTGAGCTGGCGCGCGCGGGTCGGCTTCGGCATCGGTGATTACGGCCTCAATCTCTACTGGCAGGCCATCGGCTTCTATCTGTTCTATTTCTACACCGACGTGGTCGGGCTGTCGGCGGCGGTCACCGGGCTCATCTATGCGATTGGCGGTGTCTGGGATGCGGTCTCCGACCCGGCGATGGGCTATGTGGCGGAGCGAACGCGCAGCCGCTGGGGCTCCTACCGGCCGTATCTGCTGTTTGGCGCGGTGCCTCTCGCGCTCGCCTTTGCCGCGATGTTCACGGTACCGGGCGCCTTTTCCGGAACGGCGATGGCAGTTGCCGCCGGGGCGACCCTGCTGCTCTATCACACGGCCTACACGGCGGTCTCCATCCCTTACTCGTCGCTCGGCGCGCGGGTCTCCTACAGCTCCCGCGAACGGACCAAGCTGGCCGGCACGCGGATGTATTTCGCGTTTCTCGGCGGGGTCAGCGTGATCGCGCTGGCCGGCACGTTCAGAAACCTCTTCGACCCACCGGCGGCGTTCGGACAGCTCGCCGTGGCTTGCGGGGTCCTGAGCGTGATCGCGCTCTTGATCTGTTTCCATAACACCACGGAACAGCCCCTGGTCAGCGCCAAGAGCCGGCCCGCAGTGAGTCTTCGCGAGTTGCTCGTCACCGTCGTGCGCAACCGGCCGTTCCTTCTCGTTCTCGGGGGCATCCTGTTCGTCACGGTCGGGATGACCTTCATCACCAAGACCGCACTCTATCATTTCGAGTATGCGCTGGGCGACCGGGCGGCCGGCGACGTGGCGCTGTTTATCCTGGCCGGCGCGCCGCTGATCACCATCCCGGTCTGGTCGCTCGTCGCCGTGAAGATCGGCAAGCGCAATACCTGGCTTGCCGGCAGCGCCGTATCGATGATCGGCCTCGCTGCGCTCTATCTCGACCGCACCGGCTCGGTCGATATGGCGCTCCTGACCTATGGCCTGATCTCGCTCGGCATCAGCTCCTACGCGGTGGCGTTCTGGAGCATGCTGCCGGACACCATCGAGTATGGCGAGTACCGCACCGGCGTGCGTAACGAAGCCGTCGTCATCGGTCTCGTCTCTTCGTCGCAGAAAGGGGCGCTCGCCGGCTCAGCGCTCATGCTCGGGCTGCTGCTCGAATTCATCAGCTACAGGCCCGGCATCCCGCAATCGGCGGAAACCCTGCAAGGCCTGCGCAGCATCATCACCCTCGTGCCCATCGCCGCCATCGCATGCGGGGTTGCGGTCATTGCCTCCTACCCCATATCGACCCGGGTGCACCGGGAGATCGTCACCGCGCTTGCGTCCCGTTCACGAGCGGGCGACCAAGGCCATTCGGCAACCTAGGGTACGACCTCTTTAGGTTGGATCACTTTGCGGCGTCATGGCCGATCGAAAGCGGCAGGCTCTGAATCTGCCTAGTTGCGAATGCGATTGACACTCATTCTTAACTAATCTAGCTTCCCTCGCCGAACTCGACCTCACGATTTCCTTCGTGAGGCACACAACAAACAATGAGGAAACGATGAGGCCCTTTTCTTCCCGCCTGCTCGGCGCTACGGCGCTTTCTTTGA
>JAKSBY010000778.1 GCA_022360855.1 Sphingomonadales bacterium
AGCCCGGCGCGCTGCCGATCTGGACTCGGGTATCGGGTTTGAGGTCGTAAAGTTCTTCCAGTACATCTTCACGCATTTCAAGAATCGCCGTGCGGCGCTCCTGGGGTTCGCTGCTCAGCATGCCACTGGAGGCGCAGGAAGCCAGCAGCACGGTCATCGCAATGAGGGCGATGCCGCGTCTGATTAAGCGGTCGGGATTCGCTTGAATAGATAGAAGCACGTGTAAACTCGTCATGGATATCTCCTGGTTCTGAGCATGACCGCCTCAGTCGAGGTGGACTTTCATGCACCGCGTATGCCATTCCATTATAGGGCGATGACGGAGGCGCACCGTTATGCAGGTCACGCTGGGGTGTTGCAGCCCTGCTCAGCTACTGCGGTTGATCGCAAAATCCAGCATTTCGGCGAGGCCGTCCCGATATTCCGAGGCGGGCATGCGCTGTAATTGAATGTCGGCCAATTGTGCCTGATTCTGAGCCAGGGAGCGGGTGTAGTCGAGGGCACCACTGTTCAGCACGATGCCGATGACGTCCTCCAGGATGCCGGTTTCAACCCGGTCCGCCTCAATACAACGCCGGATCAGGCCGGCCTGTTCCGGCGCGCCATTTTCCATGGCATAGATCAGGGGCAGGGTGGGCTTACCTTCGGCCAGGTCATCGCCGATATTCTTGCCCAGTTCGGAGCTGTCGCCGGCGTAGTCCAATACATCGTCGATTAATTGAAAGGAGACACCGAGGTGCATGCCGAACTGCCGCAATTGTTCTTGCAGTTCGGCGCCGGCGCCGGTCAGAACCGCGGCACTCTGGGCGGCTGCCTGGAACAGTATGGCGGTCTTGTGCTGGATGACCTGCATGTAGTCCGCTTCCGAGGTGGAGGGATTATTCTTGCTGATGAGTTGCAGTACCTCACCTTCGGCAATCTTGTTGGTGGTGTCGGCGATGATTTCCATGATGCCCATGTCACCGATCTGCACCAGGATCTGAAAGGCACGAGAGTAAATGAAGTCACCCACCAATACGCTGGACGGGTTATTCCACTCCGCGTTTACCGTGGGCCGGCCGCGACGCAGTTCCGACATGTCTACTACATCGTCATGAAGCAGGGTAGCAGTGTGAATAAACTCGATTACTGC
>JAKSBY010000728.1 GCA_022360855.1 Sphingomonadales bacterium
CAGGTCGCTCCTGCGCGCCGGTGTTCGCGGATGCGTCGGGCGTTGCCAGCCGAGCCGGCAAAAAAAATGGGCCGGCGTTAATGGGTAGGACCGGCCCAAGTTCGAGGGAGGAACTGATAATGCGGTTCAAGCGGCGGCGCTGTGCTCCGTTGCGCCGAGCTTTGAGATGAAATAGTCGAGATGATCGGCATCGAAGCCGTCTTCAAATTGCGTCAGCACCCGTTCGATCATCAATTGCCGCAGGGTCTCGCGGTCGTCGCCGCCGGTGAGGTTCATCTCCTCAGCCACGGCCAGAGCCGCACGGGCGATCTTCAGCCCGCCTTCCGGCAAATCGGCTTTTTCGAACAGGCGCTGCAAACCAAGCTCTCCACGGTCGTGTACCAGCTTATACGCATTGGCGGCGGGAATACCTGCGCGCTTGGCCAGCGCCGCCTCGAAAAACGGCACATCGCCCATGCAGAGCGCGCGGATAATGATCGTCGAGGTGAGCCGGTCGTGGGCGTGGAGCTGATCCACCAGCGTGGTCACGTCCTGCATGCTGGCGCCCGGCTCCAGGAGGCTGACGGTCGCCTTCTCGCGGCTCGCCAGGACCAGATCCATAGCCATGTTGGGGGACATCTCGTGATGCGTAACGAGATGTTCCTTGATGCTCTCGCTGACCAGATTGACCAGGCGTTCGGCCACCTGAATCGGCAATTGCTCCCGATGCGCCAGCGGCACGTTGACTTTCTCGCTCTCGCCGAACTCGTCGAGCACTTTGTTCATGGTGGTTTCGGTGAGCTCGGCGCCCTCGTTACCGACCAGGGTCGCGACCACGTCCTCGTCATGGGTTTCCACCAGCACATCCGACACGGTTTCCGAAACCACCGGCCGGCGCGCGACCGCCATTTGATGGCTGGCGTCTTTGGTCTTGACGATTTCGACAAGGTCCTCGTCGGTCAGGACGGTGGAGCTTTCCAGGATCGGCGTCGCCACCTCGGCAACGTCCTTGGCCAGGCTGACCGCCACATCGCGCGGCACCTCGGGATTCTGGCGAAGAGATTCCGACAGGGCTTGGCGGACCCGCACTTCCACGTCGCGCACCATGGAGCGGAAGATGTCTTCCGCAATGGTCCGCTCGCTGTCGGTCAGGGCGCCGGTGGAGAATTGAGCGCTTACCTTTTGCGCTGCATCGGCACGGTTGTCTGCGGAGGGATCCTGCAGCAGCTTGGCAACGTCGTCGCTGGTAAGGGAAACCGTCTCGGTCAACTGGAAATCCTCTCTCTTCTCGACCCTGCCGTGGGGAAAGCCGGAATTTCGTTCAGCCTAGGCGGATTTGGTTAACCCTTGGTTAACTTGCGCTCCGCTAGACCCGCGTTGCCCTGGCCGAGCCGAGCCGCTAGCATGCGGCTCAACAACAGAATTCCAACGGCCGTCCACGGCCGAAATCCGGTGGGAGGTTCAGTCTATGGCTTTTCGCGCCGCCACGTTTCTAAGAGCGCTGCTTGTTCCCCTCTTTTTGTTTCTCCAAACGCCGGTCTCGGCCGCGCAGGACGCGCCGCCAAATCCGGCGGGGATTACCGCAGATGCACTGAAGGCTTACTCGGAAGCCGAGATTTGTGCGCTTCTCGACAATCCGAGCCGTAATCGGCTTTTGGCAGAAGGCGTAAGCATTCCCGTGGATGCGCGTATTAACTGCACCATCGGTCCAATCACCAACGCCATGTCGGACGCGGTTTTCTTCAAAATCCCGATCGGCGTGACCGACGGCTTCGAGGGCGTGCCGTTTATCGTCGTCTGGCTGGCGGCGGGCGCAGTTTTCTTCACGATCTATATGCGCTTCGTCAATTTCCGCGCCTTCGGCCACGCCATCAAGGTGGCGCGCGGCAAATACGACGACCCGAACGATCCCGGCGAGGTCACCCACTTTCAGGCGCTTTCGGCGGCGCTTTCCGGGACCGTGGGCCTCGGCAATATCGCCGGCGTGGCGCTCGCCATTTCCATCGGCGGCCCGGGCGCAACCTTCTGGATGATCCTGGTCGGCCTCTTCGGCATGGCCTCCAAATTCACCGAATGTACGCTCGGCGTGCATTACCGGCGCATCGACGAGAACGGCGTCGTCTCGGGCGGGCCGATGTATTATCTGAGCCGCGGGTTCGAAAAGCGCGGCATGAAGACCTTGGGCCGCGTCCTGGCGGTGATTGCCGCGCTGTTTTGCATCGGCGGAGCATTCGGCGCCGGCAATATGTTTCAGGTCAATCAGTCGGCGCAGCAATTCATGAATGTGATGGTGCCGCTGACCGGCGGTGACGACAGCTTCCTCGCCGGCAAGCCATGGCTGTTCGGATTCATCTTCGCGGTCTTCGTCGCCATGGTGATCATCGGCGGCATCCGCTCGATCACCAAGGTGACCGAAAAACTCGTCCCCTTCATGGCGATCCTCTATCTCGGATCGGCGTTAATCATCCTCTTGACCCACATCCCCGAAATCCCCGGCGCCTTTGCGCAGATCTTCGTCGGTGCCTTTGCGCCGGAAGGCGTCGCCGGCGGCTTTCTCGGCGTGCTCGTTCAGGGCATGCGCCGGGCCTCTTTCTCAAACGAAGCGGGCATCGGGTCAGCGGCTATCGCCCATTCGGCGGTGAAGACGAAAGAACCCGTCTCCGAGGGCATGGTGGCACTCCTAGAGCCGTTCGTGGACACGGTGGTGATTTGCACCGCCACCGCGCTCGTGATCATCATCACCGGGCAGATGGACCCGAACGCGACCGAGGGCATCTCGCTGACCTCGCGCGCTTTCGCCAGCGTCATCCCGTTCTTCCCCTATATCCTCTCGGTGGCGGTGATCCTGTTCGCCTTCTCCACCTCCATCACCTGGTATTATTACGGCGAGAAGTCCTTCGGCTACCTGGTCGGGCAAGACAAGCGGACCGCACTTTTGATTTTCAAGCTGACCTTCCTAGGCGTGCTGATCATCGGCGCTTCCATGACCCTGACCAAGGTGATGGATTTCGCCGACGCCATGCTGCTCGCCATGGGCTTCCCGAACCTGATCGGGCTGTACCTGATGGCGCCCGAGGTGAAACGTATGATGATTTCATACGAGGCGCGCGTAAAATCCGGTGAAATCCGGCCCTATGAAGGCGAGCCGCGTCAAGCTGCCGCAAGGCCTACTGCGTGATGGCGCTCGCCCAGAGATTGCCGTATTCCTGGGGTCTAACTCCCAGGTATCGAGACTAGAGGTCACGGAATGCTGAAACGATTCATGTTAGCCGGTGCGGTCGCTCTGACCGGGTTGGCACTGACGGCGGCAACGGCCGCCGCCGAGGAAGAAAACCCGGATGACGATCCAGCGTCGGTCGCACTCTCCAGCAAGGGCGATGCGGCCAAGGGCAAGCGCGTGTTCTTCAAATGCCGGGCCTGCCACAATCTCACCGGAGAAAAGCGCCCCAAGACCGGACCGAATCTCGACAACCTGTTCGGCCGCGTGGCGGGAACGGCGGAGAATTTTCCGCGCTATTCCAAGGTGCTCAAGGAAGCCGGTTTCGTCTGGACCGAAGAGAAGCTCGATCAGTGGCTCGTCGGCCCCAAGACCTTCCTGCCGGGCAATAGGATGGCCTTTGCCGGCGTCGCCAAAGAGCAGGACCGGTGGGACCTGATGGCTTATTTGCGGGAAGCCACGGTCGCGCAGCCGCCGGCCCAGTAGCGAAGATCGCCGCCGCGTGAACGGACGTTAGCTGTCGGGAGTGCGTGTCATGATCAAGCATAACCATGTCTGGGCGGCCGCCCTTATCCTCGTCTGGTCAGCCGGGGCCGCGGCGCAGTCGAACGCGCCCTACCCCAGCGCGGCGGACGATCCGGACGCTGCGCTGGTCTTCATCATGGAACTTTCCAATGATGCCTTCGACGTGCTCAATGACACGAACCTGACGCAAGACGAGCGCGACGACGCCTTTCGCGGGCTGATGCGCCGCGGCTTCGACGTCAATTACATCGCCCGCATCGTTCTGCGCCGGCACTACAAGACCGCCCAGCAGGACCAGCGAGAGGCCTATAAGGCCCTGTTCCCGGAGTACATCATCCGGCTTTATTCGGACCGGCTGATCAATTTCGGCGATGAGCAGCTCGAGGTCTCCGGGACGCAGCCCTCGTCGGGCAAGCGCGACATTTATGTCCGCAGCCGGCTTATCCGCCCGGAAGGCGAACCGGTAGCCGCCGACTGGCGCGTGCGCCGCAGCCGGAAGACCGGCGAGCTCAAGATCGTCGATCTGAAGATCGAGGGCGTTTCGATGATCAAAACCCAGTATGACGAGTTCAACGCGATCATCTCGAAGTCAGGCTTCGACGGGCTATTGGACGAGCTCCGGTCAGTGACCGAGCCGGAAAGCGCCGTCGCCGAGGGTCCCGAGGCGCCGTCCGGCCCGTCGGCTGAAAACACCGATCAGAACTAG
>JAKSBY010000071.1 GCA_022360855.1 Sphingomonadales bacterium
GAGATGGGGCGCTGGCTGACCGAGCACGGCAAGAAGGAAAACAGCCTGGTCCGGCTCGCCTACGCGCATGACGTGCCGATCTTCTGCCCGGCTTTTTCCGACTCGTCCGCCGGCTTCGGGCTCGTGCGGCACCAAGTCGATCGTCTGAAAGCGGACGCGCCCTATCTGGCGATCGACAGCGTCGCGGATTTTCGCGAGCTGACGCGGATCAAGATCGAGGCCGGCGCCACCGGGCTCCTGATGATCGGCGGCGGCGTGCCGAAGAATTTTGCCCAGGACACCGTGGTCTGCGCCGAACTGCTCGGCCATGAGGACGTGGAGATGCACAAATACGCGGTCCAGATCACCGTCGCCGACGTGCGCGACGGCGCGTGCTCCTCCTCGACCCTGAAGGAGGCCTGCTCCTGGGGCAAGGTGTCGACCGCGCTCGAGCAGATGGTGTTTGCCGAGGCGACCACGGTCCTGCCCCTGCTCGCCTCGGATGCCTATCATCGCGGCGGCTGGAAGGCACGCCCGCGCCGGCGGTGGGCCAAGCTCTTTCAGGACTGAAGGGGCGCGAGAGAATGACGACATTCATGCCGCTGCGTGAGGGGTTCCTTGGCCTCGACGAGCAGCTCGCGCCGCCGGGCGCGCCGGTCGTGCGCGTCATTCCTTTCGGCCTGGAGGCGACCGTTTCCTATGGCGGCGGCACCCATGCGGGCCCGGCGGCCATGATCGCCGCCTCCCACGAGATCGAGCTGTTCGACGAAGACCTGTGGCGCGAGCCCGTAGCCGAATTCCGCATCGAGACGGTGACGGAGCCGGAAATCCCGGCCAAGATCGAGGACGCTCTCGACATGCTCGCCGCGCTGACGGCAGAGGCCCTCGACGACGGCGCCTTCCCTTTCGTGTTCGGCGGCGAACATTCGATCACGCCCGGCGCGATCCGGCCGTTCCTCGACCGGTTTCCGGATCTGGTACTGCTTCATTTCGACGCCCACGCCGACCTCCGCGATGGCTATGACGGCGCACGCTTCTCCCATGCCGCCGCGATCCGCCGCTGCCTCGATGTGCCGGCGCTCGCGACCGTCTCCATCGGCATCCGCAGTATCTCGGCCGAAGAGATCCCATTCTACGAGGCCAACCGGGACCGCATCCATATCCACTGGGCGAAGGACAAAGCCGACTGGCGCCTCGACGAGATCGTCGCCCCGCTCGCCGGGCGGCCGGTCTATGTGACCTTCGACGTCGACGGGTTCGACGCCAGCCTGATGCCGGCGACCGGCACGCCCGAGCCCGGCGGCTTGTTTTGGGACGACGTGATGCCGATCCTCAAACACGCGGCCGAGGTCGGGACCTTCGTCGGCGCGGATGTCAATGAACTGGCCCCGATACCCGGCCTCCATGCCGCCGATTTCGTCGCCGCGAAACTCGCCTACAAGATCATGTCGGCGAGACTCTATTAGCGGCCGCTAGAGCGACCGGTACATATAGACGCTCGGGATGACAGCTCCGAAGCCCGCCTTTTCATAGGCCCTGCGGGCGGGCGCATGGCTCGGATCGCCCCCAGTGCCGACGGTGGCGACACGCATGCCGGCGTCCTTCATGCGGTCCAGCATGAAGGCATACATCCGGGCGCCGACGCCGCGGCCCTGATGCTCCGGGTCGACCGCGTTCAAATCGATCTCACCCAACTTGGTCTTGTGATCCAGAGCCACTGCGCAAAAGGCCATGATCTCGGCGCCCTCTTCAACGACGTAGACCTCATGGTCGGACTCGGAACCGCAGATCTTATCCAGATAGTCGGCCTGCTCGCTTTCCAGGCCGGCCAGAGCAATCGGCGCGATCTCTTCGCCGACGATGCTCCTGAACGACCGAAAGATCGGCCGGAAAGCCGCCTCGCGAACCTCGTGCAGCCTCGGCAGATCGCGGGATTCGAACTTTCGGATGTTGCACGCCTCAGTCATTTCAGCATCCTCTCGGCCGTCAGTCCGCTTCGCCGCGCACCAGGGCCTGGTGTGCGAGGCGCTTCATGGTCTCGATATAGCGTTTCTGCGGCCAGCCGCAATCGCCCGTCAACTGCTGCGAATTGTGGACAGAGAGCAGCGTCCAGAGAAGGTCGGTCGCCTGCTTGGGGGCATAGTCCGACGCGAGCGCGCCGTCGCGCCGGAGCGCCTCGACCGCGGCCGCACAGCCCTCGCGAACGGCCTGCATGCGGTCGTTCCAGGCGATCGCCGCCGCCTCGTCCGTGCCCTGCATGGCAAGGAACGCCTTGGCGATGCCGGCGATCTCCGGGATGTAGTTGCCCCACGCCTCGATAAATGCGTCGAGCCGCTCGACACCCGTCGCGGCGCTCCGGCTCGCCGCAAGCCGGTCATCGACCTTCTTGACCTCGTCGAGGTAGCGCGCGGTCGCGACCAGAAGCTCGGCGCGGGTCGGAAAGTGCAGATAGACCGCCTGGCGGCTGATGCCCGCCTTCTTGGCAATGTCGCCCATGCGCACGCTCTCGGCGGGGTTGGCCTCGAGCAGCGTCCACGTGGCGCGCAGGATTCTCTCCCGGGTATCGATGTTTTTACTTGACATGGTGTCAATATACGCCTAGTTGACATGATGTCAACTTGACACTGTGTCAAGCTACGGAGAAAGCGAAGATCATGAACACCGAAATGAACAGCACCGCCGCATCGAACGACCTCACCCTCGTCCTTGCCGGCACCGGCAAGATCGGACGGCGCATCGTCGCGCGCCTTGCCGAGCGCGGCATCCCGACACGCGTCGGCTCGCGCTCCGGCACGCCGTCCTTCGACTGGGACGACCGGGAGGGCTGGGACGCGGCGCTGGATGGCGTCGCCACCGCCTATGTCAGCTACGTGCCCGACCTCGCCGTTCCCGGCGCCACCGACGCCATTCGGGTCTTTGTCGAAAAGGCCAAACGGCATTGCGTCCGCCGCCTGGTGCTCCTGTCCGGCCGCGGCGAAGAGGAAGCGCAGGCCTGCGAGCGCATCGTTCAGGCCTCGGGCCTTGAATGGACCGTCATCCGCGCGAGCTGGTTCGACCAGAACTTCTCCGAGGGCGAGTTCCTCGGCATGGTCCGGTCCGGCGCGATCACTCTGCCCGCGGGCGACATCCCCGAGCCCTTCGTCGACGTCAACGACATCGCCGACGTCGCCGTCGCCGCGCTCACAGAGGACCGCCATACGGGCGAGATCTACGAGGTCTCCGGCCCCCGGCTCCTGACCTTTGCCGACGTCGCCGAGGAGCTCTCCCACGCCACCGGCCGCGAGATCCGCTACATCGACATTCCGCACGAGGCATTCACCGATGGCCTCCGACAATCGGGCGCACCGGAAGAGATGGTATGGCTGCTGGGCTACCTGTTCTCCACCGTGCTGGACGGCCGCAATGCCTCGGTCTCTGACGGTGTCCAGCGGGCCCTGGGCCGCGAGCCGGCAGACTTCTCGGACTTCGCCCGCCGCATCGCCGCGACGGATGTGTGGAAAGCGGCGGCCTGAACGCGCCCGCCGCTCCCGCGCCGTCGGGCCGGTGGCGACCGCGGCCTGCTTCCTTAAGGCGGCAGTCGTTCTCACCTGAAAGTTGGGTCGTGGTTCGGTTCGCATCTTAAAGTACGATGCGCTGAGGCTTATCCATGCCCCTTAATGTCACCCGCCGGCTTGACCGGAGGGTCCATACGGATACGCCTCGACTGCGCAAATATGGATTCGCCGGTCAAGCCGGCGAATGACAGACGGAGAGGATGAATCGAACAATACTCACTCCGCCCTACGCCGCGTAGATCTGGGTGATCCGGAAGCCGCGGCGTTCCGGATAGCGGCGGCCGAGCTTTTCGCGGGCTTCGTCTTCGTCCGCGGCGGTCACCTCGATGAAATTGAGGTCCGCCCAGACGTCGTCATAGACCTCGTGGTGCTTGTTCTCAGCCACGAGATTGCGCACATCTTCGTTGAAAATCGCCGCTTCGAAGGTATTCATGCTCGGGCACCCCGCTGTTTCCCGTCCGGCGATAACAAACCGAGCTTAATATCCGGTTAGGGTGCGCGTATCCGTTAAGGTGGGCGGGAATCCCTGGCACCTCGGGGCCAAACCGCCTATGACACACCGTTCGAGGTCCCGCCTATGCTCCGCGCGCCGCGCTTCATCGATGGTGTTCTGCTGATTTCCATCGCCCTGATGTGGGGATCGTCGTTTCTTTTCGTCGAATTCGCCCTCAAGTCCTTCTCGCCGCTTGCCATAGTCGCAGCGCGTACGGCGATCGCCGCGATCTTTCTCTCGGCCATCGCGATCGCCCGCGGGCACAGCCTGAAGCAGGGACCGCGAGACTGGTTCTCGGCGGGCCTGGTAGCAGTCTCCGGCGCGGTCATCCCGTTTTTTCTGATCCCCTGGGGGCAGCAGCGGATCGATTCCAGCGCCGCCGCCGTAATCATGGGCTCGGTGCCGCTGATCACCCTGGTCCTCGCCCACTACATGACGCGGGACGAGCCCATTACGCCGCGCAAGGCCATCGGCCTCGTGATCGGGCTGACCGGCGTGGTGCTGCTGGTCGGCGGGGCAGAGCTCAGGCACGACAGCGCCGGCATGCTGGGCCAGCTCGCCATCCTGCTGGCCGCCTTCGGCTACGCCATTTCCAGCGTGTTCGTGCGCCGGCTCTCGCATCTGCCGAGCCTCCTCGGCTCGACCCTGATCATGGTCGTCTCCGGCGCCATCAGCCTGATCCTCGGCCTGACCCTGACCGAGTGGCCGGCGGTCTCCGAGATCTCGTTCGAGAGCCTGCTGGCCGTTCTCTTCCTCGGCATCTTCCCGTCGGCGCTGGCGGCCATTTTCATGGTACAGCTCGTCACGTCGGTCGGCGTCAACTTCCTCGCGTTGAACAATTACCTGGTGCCCGTGGTCGGCCTCGTTCTCGGCGTGACATTTCTCGGTGAGCCCCTGCGGTCGGGCATGATCGGCGCGCTCCTCCTGATCCTCGGCGGCATCGCCGTGGCGCAGCTCAGGCTGCGCTGGTCACGTTGGCGATAATTTCAAGCGCCCGGTCGATCTCGTCCTCGGTGTTGTAATAATGCGGCGAGGCGCGCACGGCGCTCTCCAGGCCACGCGGCTGCATGTCCAGGAGCGTGTGGTGCGCCTGCGCCACCTGAACGTGGACGTCGCGCGCCGCCAGCCGTTCCTTGACCTCGGCGGCCGCGAGCCCCGCTACCGTGAAAGTCACGATAGCGGACAGGACCGAGCCCTGATCGCACACCGTGACGGCGGGCAGGTCTTCGAGCCCGGCGCGCAGCCGCGCCGCCAGGCCCCAGCTCCGCTCCCGGATCGCGGATAGCCCCAGGGCCATCGTATAATCCACCGCCGCGCCGAGGCCGAGCTGGGCGGCGACATTGCGCTCCCAGGCTTCCAAGCGCCGCGCGCCCGGCGTCAGCTCATAGGCGTCCGGCCCGGTCCACACCGCCCCCTGATTGGTCAGAAAAGCGGGATCGAGCCGGTCGAGCATCGCCTCCCGCACGTAAAGGAAGCCCATGCCCCGGGGCCCGCGCAGGAACTTGCGCGCCGTGGCGGTCAGCATGTCGCAGCCGATCTCGTCGACATCCACCGGCATCTGGCCAACCGACTGGCACGCGTCCAGAAGAAACGGCACCCCGGCGGCCCGCGCCAGCCGACCCACCTCCGCGGCCGGAATCACTTGCCCCGACGAACTCGGCACATGGCTCAGGCTGATTAACCGTGTTTTGTCATCGATGGCCGCTTCCAGCGCCGCGAGATCGAGATCGCCCGCCCCGTTCGCGCCGATCACGACGATCTCGACACCTTTGCGCCTTTGCATATGCAAATACGCAAGATAGTTGGCGCAATATTCGTTCCAGGCGGTGACGATGCGGTCGCCCGGCGCGAAGTCGAGGCTGTAGAAGGCCCGGTCCCAGGC
>JAKSBY010000139.1 GCA_022360855.1 Sphingomonadales bacterium
ATGGCGTCAAGGGCGACGTGCGGCTCAAGAGCTTCACGGCCGACCCGGCCGCCATCGCGGAATTCTCACGGCTCTGCCAGGGCCCCGCCGGTGCGCAAGTAACGCTTTCCGGGCTGAGGCCGGTGAAAGGCGGCTTTGCCGCCCGCCTCGCCGGCGTCGAGAGCCGGGAGGCGGCCCAGGCGCTCTCGGGCACGGAACTCTACGTACCGCGCGATGACCTCCCCGAAACGGACGCGGATGAATACTATCTCGCAGACCTGGAGGGCCTGACCGCCGTAGACAAGGGCGGCAGCGTCATCGGCCAGGTGAAAGGCGTGCAGAATTTCGGTGCGGGTGACGTGATCGAACTGGCGCTCGATGCGCCGGTCGCGGGCTACGGCAAGTCGATCCTCATGCCCTTCGAGGCCGCTTTCGTGCCCGATGTGGACGTGGCCGCCGGCAAGGTCGTGATCGCGCTCGACGCCTGGCTCGAGGGCCAGGTCGAGGTGGAGGCGGCCTTATGACCTTCACGGCGCAGGTGCTCACCTTGTTTCCGGAGATGTTCCCGGGCCCGCTCGGCGTCTCGCTCGCCGGCAAGGCGCTGGCGGACGGCGTCTGGCGCCTCGAAGCGCTGGACATCCGCGGGTTTGCGAGCGATAAACACCGCTCCGTGGACGACAGTCCGGCGGGCGGCGGGCCTGGCATGGTGATGCGCGCCGACGTGCTGGCTGCGGCCATCGACGATGCGCGAAGCCGCGCCGATGATGACTGGCCACTGGTCTATCTCTCGCCGCGCGGCCGGCCCTTCGACCAGCCGATGGCGCAGCGCTGGGCCGATGCCGGCGGCGTGACGTTGATCTGCGGGCGTTTCGAAGGCGTCGACCAGCGCGTGCTGGACGCGCGGTCGGTGGAAGAGGTCAGCCTCGGCGATTTTGTGCTTTCCGGCGGCGAGCCGGCGGCCCTGGCCATGCTCGACGCCACGATCCGGCTGCTGCCGGGGGTCATGGGTGCCGAGGACGGCCTTGAAGAAGAGAGTTTCGTAAGCGGGCTTTTGGAATACCCGCACTATACCCGGCCGGTTTCCTGGGAGGGCCGGGACGTGCCAGAGGTTTTGCTTTCTGGCCACCATGCCAACATCAAGGCCTGGCGGCATCGCCAGGCGGAAGAGATTACGCGCGAACGACGGCCGGACCTGTGGCGGCGCTATGCCAAAGCGGGCGAGCAGGCCAAGAGCTGAGAAGAGAAGGTAGAGACAATGAACAAGATCGAAAAACTGGAAAAAGAGCAGGTCGCCAAGCTCGCCGAAGGCAAGGAAATCCCCGATTTCCGCCCCGGCGATACGTTGCGCGTCAACGTCAAGGTGATCGAAGGCACCCGCGAGCGCCTGCAGGCCTTTGAGGGACTCTGCATCGGCCGCTCCGGCAGCGGGCTGAACGCATCCTTCACCATGCGCAAGATCTCCTATGGCGAGGGCGTCGAGCGCGTGTTCCCGCTCTATTCGCCCAACATCCAGGACATCACCGTAATCCGCCGCGGCAAGGTGCGCCGTGCCAAGCTCTATTACCTGCGCGGCCGCACGGGCAAGGCGGCCAGAATCGCCGAGCGCAAGGACTTCCTCGGCAAAGGGAAGCCTGCGAAGGAAACGGCGCCGGAGCCCGCCGAGGAGGCCGGCGAAAACAACGCCTGAACCCCGAACGGGGCCGCGCAATGGCCCTCAACTCGATCCGCGACAGGGACTCGCCATGGCCGAGCCGAAAACGCTTTATGACCGCATCTGGGACGCCCATCTGGTCGATGGCGACCCGGGGGGCCGGGCGCTGATCTATATCGACCGCCATCTGATCCACGAGGTGACGACACCGCAGGCCTTCGAGGGGCTGAAGCTGGCCGGCCGCAAAGTGCGCCGCCCGGACGCGACCCTGGCCGTGCCCGACCACAACGTGCCGACCACCGACCGCGACGGGCCGATCCAGGACCCGGAATCAGCGCTGCAACTGGAGCTCTTGACCGAAAACTGCGCCGAATTCGGGGTCGAGCTGATCGAGATGAACGATATCCGCCAGGGCATCGTCCACGTCATAGGCCCGGAACAGGGCTTCACCCTGCCCGGCCTGACCATCGTCTGCGGCGACAGCCACACCTCCACCCACGGCGCCTTTGGCGCATTGGCTTTTGGAATCGGCACGTCCGAGGTGGAGCACGTATTCGCCACCCAGACTCTGATGCTGACCAAGTCCAACTCGATGCGGATCACCGTGGACGGCGCGCTGCCCTTGGGCGTGACCGCCAAGGACATGGCGCTCGCCATCATCGGCACTATCGGCGCGGCGGGCGCCGCCGGCCATGTCATCGAATATGCCGGCTCGGCGGTCGAGGCGCTTTCCATGGAAGGCCGCATGACGCTCTGCAACATGTCCATCGAGGCGGGCGGGCGCGCCGGGCTGATCGCCCCGGACGAAACCACCTTCGCCTATCTCGAAGGCCGGCCGCGGGCGCCCAAGGCCGCGCAGTGGGAGGCCGCGGTCAGCTACTGGCGCACCCTGAAGTCGGACCCGGACGCCGTGTTCGACAAGGAGGTCCACATCGCCGCCGGCGATATCGCACCCCTCGTGACCTGGGGCACGAGCCCGGAAGACGTGGTGCCGATCACCGGCACCGTACCGGCGCCCGAGGCCTTCGGCGACCCCAACAAGCGCGCCGCCGCCGAAAAGTCGCTCGCCTATATGGGCCTCAAGGCCGGCACCGCCATGCAGGACGTGGCCGTCGACCGGGTGTTCATCGGCTCCTGCACCAACAGCCGCATCGAGGATCTGCGCGAGGCCGCCAGGATCGCCCGCGGCCGCAAGGTCGCCGGCAATATCATCGAGGCAATGATCGTGCCGGGTTCGGGCCTGGTGAAGTATCAGGCGGAAGAGGAGGGCCTGGACAAGATATTCATCGAGGCCGGCTTCTCATGGCGCGAGCCGGGCTGCTCCATGTGCCTGGCCATGAATGCGGACAAGGTGGGGCCCAAGGAACGTTGCGCGTCCACCTCCAACCGCAATTTCGTCGGCCGCCAGGGGCCGGAAGCGCGCACGCATCTCGTGAGCCCGGCCATGGCCGCCGCCGCTGCCGTGACCGGCCGGCTGACCGACGTGCGCGAGCTTGTTTGAGGGAGGCGGACCATGGAGAAATTCACCACCCTGACCTCGGTCGCCACGCCATTTCCCTCTGTGAATGTGGATACCGACGTGATCATCCCGGCACGGTTCCTGAAGACCGTGAAGCGCTCGGGCCTCGGCGCCGGCGCATTCTACGGCCTGCGCTTCAACGACGACGGCAGCGAAAAGCCGGACGCGGTCTTCAACCAGCCGCGCTATAAAGGCGCCGAGATCCTGATCACCGGCGCCAATTTCGGCTGCGGCTCCAGTCGCGAGCATGCGCCCTGGGCGCTCGCGGATTTGGGCTACCGCGCCATCATCGCACCAAGCTTCGCCGATATCTTCTATTCCAACTGCTTCAAGAACGGCATTCTGTGCGTCACCCTCGCCCAGGAGGACGTCGACCGTCTCATGGCCGACGCCGAGGCGGGCGAGATTACCATCGATCTGGCGGCCCAAACCATCGCCCGGCCAAACGGCGAGACCATCGCCTTCGACTACCCGGCGGAGATGAAGCAGGCGCTCCTGGACGGCCTCGACGAGATCGGCCGCACCCTTCAGTCGGAAGAGGCGATCACGGCCTATGAGGAACGCCGGCGGCTCGCCGAGCCCTGGCTTTTCGGAGCACGCTGACCATGGCCAAGTCCTTCAACATCCTGCTTCTGCCCGGCGACGGTATCGGCCCGGAGGTCATGGCCGAGGTCCGGCGCGTGGCCCGCTGGCTGGCGGCCCAAGGCATCGCGAGATTCGAAATGGAGGAGGCGCCGGTCGGCGGCGCGTCCATCGACGCGGATGGAGTTCCCGTATCCGACGCCACGCTGGAGTTGGCGAAGGCGGCGGACGCCGTGCTACTCGGCGCCGTGGGTGGGCCCAAATGGGCGGAGGTGGACTACGCCATCCGCCCCGAGGCGGGGTTGCTGCGCTTGCGCAAGGAGCTCGAGCTCTTCGCCAATCTGCGTCCTGCCCAATGCTTCCCGGCGCTGGTCGGAGCCTCCAGCCTCAAACCCGACCTCGTGGCCGGGCTCGACATCCTGTTCGTGCGCGAGCTTGTCGGCGGCGTCTATTTCGGCGAGCCCCGCGGTATCGAGACGCTGGAAGACGGCACCCGCCGGGGCGTCAACACCCAGGTCTACACGACCGCCGAGATCCGCCGGGTCGCGGCGCTCGCCTTCGAGCTGGCGCGGCAGCGGTCTGGCCGCGTCTGCTCGGCCGAGAAGTCGAACGTCATGGAATCGGGCCTCCTCTGGCGCGAGGAGGTGACGGCGCTGCATGCGGAGGGCTATCGGGATGTGGAGCTCAGCCACATGCTGGCCGACAACTGCGCCATGCAGCTCGTCCGCGCGCCCAAACAGTTCGACGTGATCCTGACGGACAATCTGTTCGGCGACCTCTTGTCCGACGAGGCGGCGATGCTCACGGGCTCGCTGGGCATGCTGCCCTCGGCCTCGCTGGGTGCCGAAGTGGACGGCCACCGCGCCGCGCTCTACGAGCCGATCCACGGTTCGGCGCCGGACATCGCCGGCCGGGGCATCGCCAATCCCATCGCCGCGATCCTGAGCTTCGCCATGGCGCTGCGCTACAGCTTCGGCCTCGACGGCGCGGCAGACATGATCGAAAGCGCCGTGGCGCAAGTGCTTGACGGCGGCCTGCGCACCGCCGATATCATGGCCGACGGCATGGCCAAGGTCTCGACCGACGTCATGGGCGAGGCCATCGTCGGTGCGCTCGCCAAGCGGGCGGCTTAAGAGAATTCGGAGTAACGATCATGGGTTTGACCGTCGCCATCGTGGGCGCCACCGGCAATGTCGGCCGGGAGATGCTGAACATCCTTGCCGAGCGGGAGTTCCCGGCGGACGAGATCATCGCCGTCGCCTCGCGCCGCTCGCTCGGCCAGGAGGTGGAATATGGTGAGGACCAGCTCCTGAAGGTCAAGGCGCTCGACACTTTCGATTTCAAGGGCGTCGACATCGCGCTGTTTGCCGCGGGCGGGTCGATCTCCAAAGAGTTCGCGCCCAAAGCCGCCGACGCCGGCGCCGTGGTGATCGACAACTCCAGCCACTTCCGCATGGACCCGGACGTGCCTCTGATCGTGCCCGAGGTGAATGCGGACGCGATCACCGGCTACACGGCCAAGAACATCATCGCCAACCCCAACTGCTCCACCGCGCAGCTCGTGGTGGCGCTGAAGCCGCTGCACGACGCCGCCATCATCCGGCGCGTCGTGGTCGCCACCTATCAGTCGGTCTCCGGCGCCGGGAACAAGGCCATGGACGAGCTCTTCAGCCAGACCCGCGCGGTCTATGTGAACGATCCCCTAGAGCCCGAGAGTTTCACCAAGCAGATCGCCTTTAACGTGATCCCGCATATCGACGTCTTCATGGAGGATGGCGACACCAAGGAAGAGTGGAAGATGGTGGGCGAGACGAAGAAGATCCTCGACCCCGAGATCAAGCTCACCGCCACCTGCGTGCGCGTGCCCGTCTTTGTTGGTCACTCGGAGGCGGTCAATATCGAGTTCGCCGAGCCCATCACCCCCGGCGCGGCGCGCAAGATCCTGCGCGAAGCCCCGGGCTGCATGGTCGTCGACAAGCGCGAGGACGGCGGCTACATCACGCCCGTGGAATGCGTCGGCGAATACGCCACCTATATCAGCCGCATCCGCCGCGACGAGACGGTGGAGAACGGCCTCAACCTCTGGGTCGTCTCCGACAACCTGCGCAAGGGTGCTGCCTTGAACGCCGTCCAGATCGCCGA
>JAKSBY010000024.1 GCA_022360855.1 Sphingomonadales bacterium
AGCATCGAGAAGTCCGAGCTCCTCTCCGAGCGGCTCAAGAAGGAATCGATTGCGCACAACGTGCTGAACGCCCGCTATCACGAACAGGAAGCGCACATCATTGCCCAGGCGGGTGTACCCGGCGCCGTAACGATTGCCACCAACATGGCCGGTCGCGGTACCGATATTCAGTTGGGCGGCAACCTGGAGATGCGCATCGCCGACGAAATCGACGAGAGCCTCGACGAAGAAACACGCGCCAAACGGATCGCAGAGATCGAGGCCGACATTGCCGCCTAGCTGAATGTCCGTGCCGCGCCCGGCCATGTTGGTGGCGATGGTGACGGCGCCGGGCTGCCCGGCCTGGGCGATGATATGCGCTTCCTGTTCGTGATAGCGGGCGTTCAAGACGTTGTGCTTCACCTTGCGTTTCTTGAGGAAAGCCGAGAGCTGCTCCGACTTTTCGATCGAGACGGTGCCGACCAGGATCGGCTGGCCATTTTTCTGGCGCTCGGCGATCTCCTCGACGATGGCTTCGTATTTCTCCGGCGCCGTGCGGTAGAACTCGTCATGCTCGTCGTCGCGCACCACCGGCACGTTGGTCGGGATCTCGACCACCTCGAGGCCGTAGATATCGCCGAACTCCTGGGCTTCCGTGGCGGCGGTGCCGGTCATGCCCGCGAGCTTGGGGTAGAGCCGGAAATAGTTCTGGAAGGTGATCGAGGCGAGCGTCTGGTTCTCCGGCTGGATATCCACGTTTTCCTTGGCTTCCAGCGCCTGGTGCAGGCCGTCGGAATAGCGCCGGCCCTCCATCATGCGGCCCGTGAACTCGTCGATGATGACCACCCGGCGGTCCTTGACGATATAGTCGGTGTCGCGCTCAAACATCTGTTGCGCGCGCAGGGCCTGGTTGACGTGGTGGACGATAGACGCGTTCTCGAAATCGTAGAGATTTTCGGATTTGAGGAGGTCGGCCCCCTTCAGGATGTCCTCGATCCGCTCCGCGCCCTTTTCGGTCAAGGTGATCGAGTTGTTCTTCTCTTCTTTCTCGTAGTCGTCGTCCTCGAGCTGGCGGACGAGGCGATCCACGGTGATGTAGAGGTCGGACTTGTCTTCGGTCGGGCCGGAGATGATCAGCGGCGTGCGCGCTTCGTCGATCAGGATCGAGTCGACCTCGTCGACGATGGCGAAGTTGAACGGGCGCTGCACCATCTCGGGCAGCGAGAATTTCATGTTGTCGCGCAGATAATCGAAGCCGAACTCGTTGTTGGTGCCATAGGTGATGTCGGCGGCATAGGCTTCCTTGCGCTGGGCGTCGTCCTTGCCGTGCACGATGACGCCGACGGTCAAGCCCAGCTTGTTGTAGATCACGCCCATCCATTCCGCGTCGCGCTGCGCCAGATAGTCGTTCACCGTAACGATGTGGACGCCGTTACCCTCGATGGCGTTGAGATAGGCGGCCAGGGTAGCGACCAGGGTCTTGCCCTCGCCGGTCTTCATCTCGGCGATGTCGCCATTATGCAGCACCACGCCGCCGATGATCTGCACGTCGAAATGGCGCTGGCCGAGCGTGCGTTTGGCCGCCTCCCGCACCGCGGCGAAGGCCTCGGGCAGGATCGATTCCAGAGTGGCGCCGTCCTTGAGAAGGCCGCGGAACCGCTCGGTCTCCGCCGTCAGCTCATCGTCGGACAGGCCTTCA
>JAKSBY010000790.1 GCA_022360855.1 Sphingomonadales bacterium
ATCCACCTCCGTAAGGCGGGCGAAGGGCGTATAGGCCGGCCGCCGGCCGAGCGCGGCAAGCGCCTCCACTGTCAGCGGCCAGTGCACGGTCTGCGCCTGCGCCAGATAGGCGAAGACGTGGCTGAGCTGATGCGGCCGCTTCGCGGTGATGTCTTCCCCGCCCCAGAGGACATGCCCGGAATCGACCGCCTGAAGCCGCAGCAGCGCGCGCAAGAGCGTGGTTTTGCCGGCGCCATTGGGGCCGATCAGTCCGGTCAGACGGCCGGCCCGTGCCGACCCGGAAAGCCCGTTCAGGAGCCGCACGCCATTGAGCGCGACCGAGACGTCTTCAGCCGCCAGCACGCTCATCGCATCGCCCGCCGCGTCTTGAGCACCAGGAACAGGAAAAACGGCGCGCCGATCAGCGCAGTCAGCACACCGAGCTTGAGCTCCCGGTCGGTCGGCGCCAGTCGGACGCCGATATCCGCCAGGGTGATCAGGAGCGCCCCGCCGATGGCGCTCGGCAGCAACAGCCGCGCCGGATCATGGCCGACGAAGGGTCGGATCATATGCGGCACGATCAGACCGATGAAGCCGATGGCCCCCGAGACCGCGACCCCCGCGCCGACGCTCAAGGCGCTGCCGACGATGACGAACGCGCGCAGCCGGAACAGATCGACACCCATGGTTGTCGCCGTCTCCTCCCCCAATGAGAGCGCGCGTAACGCCGGCGCCGAGAGCAGGAGGCAGAGCCAGCCGGGCAGCATGAAGGGCAATGCGATCCAAAGCTCGGTGAATGATCGGTTGGCAAGCGAGCCCAACAGCCAAAGCACCATGTCGCTCAGGGAGAACGGATTGGGCGAGAGGTTCATGGCGAGCGAGGTGAGCGCGCCGGCCAGCGCGCTCAGGCCGATGCCGACCAGGATCAGGGTAAGCACGCTGGTATCGCGGCGCGCCAGCGCGTAGAGCAGGCTCGTCGATATCAAGGCGCCCGCCATCGCGAAGCCGGGGACCGCGTAGGCCGAGAGCGCGGCAGCGCCATAGTAGATAGCGACCACCGCGCCAAGGCCGGCGCTGGCGCTGACGCCGATGACGCCGGGGTCGGCCAGCGGATTGCGCAAGAGCCCCTGCAGCGCGGCGCCGGCAAGCCCGAGAGAGGCGCCGACGATGACGCCGACCAGGAGCCGCGGCAACCGGATTTCCTGGACGATCAGCGCCACCGGGTCCGCCGTTGCATCGCCGAAAAGGCCGCCGACCGAAGCGGCCAGCGGAATCGACGCGTGGCCGATGGTCAGGCTCACCGCCCCCACGACAAGCAGTCCGGCCACGAGCCCGGTGATCAGAAACGGCGCCTGAACGGCCTTATTCACGGCGGGCCAGCCTCTGCAAGGTCAGCGTCCGTGCCGCTTCGTGAACCGCCTCGACCGCATCGACGAAGAACCACGCTGCGCAGGCGACCTGCGCGCCGGGGATCAGCACGGTGGGGGTCTCTCGCATGGTCTGCCGCAGAAAGCTGTGCCGGGCGATGGACCAGTAATTCACATGGTTCGACTTGAGATCGAAGAAGGCACCGACGATGAGGTCCGGCGGGTTCACCGCCATGGCCTCGAGATCGATCTCGTGCCAGCCCGCCCGACCGCCTTCGGCGCCCATGTTGACGACGCCCGCGGCGGTCAAGAGCTCGTGGATGAAGGTATCCGAGCCTGCGGTGATGCCGCCGGGGGTGACGTAGAGCGCACGCGGACGCTCTTCTCCGGGCCTTTGCGTTGTCCTGATCCTGGCCAGGCGTTCGTCCATATCCCGGATGATCTCTTCGGCGCGGGCCTCCGCCCCCAACGCGGCGGCGACGTTGCGGAGATTCGACCGCGCGCTCTCGATATCCAGGCCGAAGGAGATTTGCGCCACCGGGATCTCGAACCGGTCCAGATAGGCGGTGGCGTTGTAGCCGCCGCCCCATTGCCGGACCACGACGTCGGGTGCCGCGAGCAGCACCTGCTCGCCGGTCGGGCGCATGCGCGGCAGGCCGACCGATCGGTGGGCCAGATAGGAATATTCGCTGCCGGCCGCCGGCGATACGGCAGCGATCTCCGCCGGCTCGGCCAGCGCCATCACATATTGATCGGCGCAGTAATCGAGCGACACCACACGCCCCTGCGCGGCCACCGGGACGGCGGCCAGACACAGGAGTATGGCCAGCCGGGCCATCATAGGCGGGCCCGGAGCCCGGCAAAGGCGGAGAGAGGCGCGGTGCCGAAGCCGAGATTATCCTGATAATCCGCATCGGTCACATTCTCGACGCGAAGGATCACGTCGAGATGCCGGTTCACCGTATATTCGGCGCGCAGGCCGACGAGCACGAAGCTGTCAAGGACAACCGCGCCGTCGGTCTCCTCGCCATTGTAGGTCAGCGTCGCGGAGAGGCCCAGCCGCTCGGTCGGGCGCCAGGCGATATCGGCGTCGAACCGGTGGTTCGGCTGGTTGCCGGCGGCGATCGTCGTGGAGACGTTGAAGGCGTCGAGATAGGTGTAGCCAAGGCTTACTGTCAGATCCTCACGAAGCGCGACATCGGCAACGACCTCGACGCCGGAGGTTTCGAACGCCTGGATGTTGACGAAGGTGAACTCGGCCAGGTCGAAGGCGATCAGATCGTCTACCTTCTGTTGAAAGTAGGTGACAGCCAGGCGCGCGCGGTCATCGAAGAACCGCCGTTCCAGGCCGATGTCCCAACCGGTCGAGAATTCCGCGAACAGCGCCGGGTTGAAGCCGAGCTCGCCGGCGGTGGGCGCGCGGAAGCCTTCCGAATAGCTGCCGCGCAAGACGGCTTCGATCACCGGCAGGTCGATGGCGCCGGACGCGCTCAGCGTGGTCTCCGAGCCGAAGTCGGAGCTGGCGTCGTGGCGGATGCCGGCGGTCAGGGTGACGCGCGCATGGGGCGCGGCTTGCACGAGCCCGTAGCCGCTCTTGGTCGTGATCTCCTGATTGCCGCCGAAGCCGACTGCCGTCGTCGCCTCCTGCGCGTCGTATTCCGCGCCGAAGACGAGGGTCAGCGCCTCCATCGGCCTAGCCGTTCCCTGATACTCGTAAGAGATCCGGGTGCCGAGCGAATCGAAGCTCGGCACGCCGTCGGCAAGATTGAGCTGGTCGGTGCGGGCGTAGGTCACCGACGCGCGATGGCCGAGCCGCCCGCCGAAGGTCTCGAGCGTGGCAAAGCCGCCGATGGTCAGGGAGTCGTTCTTGCCGACCTCGTCGCCGTCCACCGGGCCGACGCCGAAGGCGAAGCCGTCAAACTCGTTTTCGCCGGTCTGGTAGCGGACCACCGCCGCGATCTCGAGCGCGTCCAGCGGCCGGTACCGGCCCTTGGCCGAGACGGTGAGGTTGTCGAAGCCGTCGTCTTCGGTATTGCCATTGACCGCGTCGGCGTTGGAGAAGCCGCGGGACGTGATGCCGCTGACCGTGGCGCGGCCGGATAATTTTTCGTCACCCCCGCGCACCGTTGCCGCGCCCTGCACCGTGCCGAAGGAGCCGCCTTCCAGATGGCCGGACGCGCCGAAGCCCTCGGCGCCGTCCTTGGTGACGATATTGATGATACCGCCGATGGCATCCGAGCCGTAAAGCGTCGACTGGGCCCCGCGAATGACCTCGATGCGCTCGATATCGCTGGTATCGAAATTGGCGAAATTGAAGCTGTTGCCGAAGGAGGCCGGGTTGTTGAGGACGATTCCGTCCTGCACGACGAGGGTCTGATCGCTGTCGAGCCCGCGTACCGATACGCTGGCGAGCGCGCCGAGGCTGCCCGAGCGGGTCACCTGGATGCCCGGCAGCGATTGCAGGGCGTCGTAGACGAAGCGTTGCTGGCGGAACTCGATATCCGCCGCGGTGACGATCGAGACCGAACGCCCTTCCTGGTCGATGGGCGTCGGGATTCGGGTGCCGGTAACGATCAGCTTCTCGATCTCCCCGTTATCTTGAGCCAGCCCGGAGGCGGACACGAGCGAAGTGGCGGCGACGAGCGCCGCCCGGACGGTGTGTTTCATGGCGCAGTTCTCCAAAAGGGGAACCACGGCGACGAAGGCTCGGAAGGTCTCGTGAAGTCCTTGGCATCGGCGACAGGCTCCCCCCAACAATGGGTTCAGAGTTGATCTGTCGCCACGAACGGTGCTCCGCGCCCCTCGGCTGGTCCCGACCGAAGGAGAGGGCGACGCGATGGCAGGTTTCCTGGCTCGCGGGTCTTTGCCTGTCCGTTCCGGCCTTCCCAGGGCCCGGGGCCCCAGTGGACGATGAAACGGCGGCTCGCCGCCTACAGTTGCGGGTACAGCGCCGGATTTGAA